>DAOVQV010000254.1 GCA_030628445.1 Phycisphaerae bacterium
CGGGGCCCGCAAAAGCGCCCCCCCCCCGCGGGGCGAAGCGACCGGGTGATAGGGACCGGGCGGGGGGTCACGGGGGGGGGGGGGGGGAGGCACTACAAGAGAATCTACCGGGCGAACACGAACATCCTTGAAGACGAGTCGGTCCTCTACGTCGGCCAGAAGCTGTTGATTCCCCCGTTGCGGGGTAGCTGGGGTAAGTCCAACGGCGGGCGGTCCGCTTCGCCGGCTCGCTACGAAGAGATGGACCTAACACAACTCCGCGAGCATTTTTCAGTACATTCAGCAGATTCAGCAGACAGCGCCATCGAGAGCCCCCAAGCCCTTCGCCAAGCAGTCTACATCGTCCGGGAGGGAGACACACTGACGAGCATCGCCGGCAGAACGCTCAACGACGGCGGCCGCTCGGGTGTTACGAAGATGTTCCAGGCCAACCGCGACAAGCTCCAAAGCCCCCACGAGCTGTTGGTGGGTATGACGCTTCGGATCCCGAAATAACTGAAGGAACAGGCCCTGGTTCGCCTAGCCACGATAATCATCTGTTTGACGGCGATTGCGGTGGGATTGGTCCACATCCGACGCTGGGAGGCCTCCGCCCGCTACGAAATCCAACAGCTCAAGCGGCGCCGGGTGAACATTTCCCGCCGGATATGGGTTCAGCAGGCGCGGTTGGGTAAGTTGACCGGGCCCCGGCGGGTCCGCCGGCGTGCTGATGAGATGGCGTTGGATCTGACCGACCGGGGTCCGCTGCGGGTCGTGGCGGCGGAGGGTTATGCGGCGAATGATCGTTAAGTTTCCAAGCGCCTCAAAGCGAGGGCTTCAAGCGGTGATATCCAAGGTCCGCGGACAGAACTTCAGATACAATCTGTGCTTTGGGGTGCTGATGGCGGGCGTCTTGGCGCTGGGCGTTCGCCTGGTGGTGCTGGTTCATACCTCCCGCGCCGACGCGGTGCGACTCGCCGAGCGACAGCAGCGAATGGTCCTTCCCGTCCCAGGTAGGCCCGGAGGTATATATGCACGGGCCGGCGGAGCGTTCGTCCCCTTGGGAATCAGCAGGCAAATCGCTTCCTGCTACGCCGATCCGGCCTTGATCCGCCAGGGCAAGCTGGTCGTGACGGTCCGAAAGGTCGGCGAGGCCCTGGGGGTGGATCCTCTGGATGTCCGGGCGGCGATTATGTCTCGCCGGGGCGGGAGGTTCGTCTGGTTGGCGCGGGGGATAACGGCTGATCAGGTCGAGGCGATCCGGGTGCTGCAATTGCGGGCCGCCGGGATTACACATGAGTGGCGGCGCGATTATCCCAGCGGGAATGTCGCCTCCACGGTCGTGGGTTTCCGTCTGCGGGACGGGACGGGCGGCGGGGGGCTGGAGCTGTCTTGGGATTCGCTACTCGCCGGGCGTGACGGTAAGAGAGTGCTACTGGCCGATGCGCATCGCCGGCCGATCTGGCCGCACGCCCAGACCACCGAGATTCCCACTGACGGGGCGAACATATTCCTGTGTCTCGACGCCGTGATCCAAGGGTATTTGCAGGACGCCGTCACCGAGTCGGTCCGGCGGTTCGACGCCCAATGGGGCGCCGGCGTCGTCGTCCATCCGCACACCGGCGGCGTGCTGGGTATGTGTTCCGTCCCGAACTTCGACCCTAACGAGTTTGATCGGACCGATCCGCAAACACACCTCAACCGCGCCATTTGCTGTCCGTACGAACCGGGCAGCGCCATCAAACCGATCTTCGCGGCCGCCGCTGTGGATGCGGGCCTGGCCGATTACCGGACGCAGATCTTCTGCGAGAACGGCGTTTACCGTGCGCGCCGCGGCGGACGCATACGGGACCACGGGCAGGGCTACGGGCACCTCCCGCTGAGCGACGTTGTGGTTCATTCCAGCAACATCGGTATGGCGAAGGTGGGCGAGATGCTGGGCAACGAGAAGCTGCATGCCGTGGCGCGGCGGTTTGGGCTGGGAGCTAAAACGGGCGTCGCCTTACCAGGCGAGAGCGGCGGGATAGTCCGGCCGCTGGGCAAATGGGACGGGTACAGCATGCGGAGGGTCCCGTTCGGGCAGGAGATTTCCGTCACCACGCTGCAATTGGCGATGGCGTTTTCCGTCTTTGCCAACGGTGGGGTGCTGCTGGAACCGAGGATTGTGGATTTCGTTACCGACACGCACGGGCAGACCGTCTGGCGCAGCGAGCGGGGGGTGGTGCGTCGCGTTTTGCGACCATCGGTCGCAGCGGCGACGCTCCAAGTGCTGCGGGAGGTTGTCCAGCGCGGTACGGGCAGGGCGTGCAGGGTCTCGGGGTTCAGCAGCTTCGGGAAGACCGGAACGGCACAGGTGGGCGGTCCCGGCGGATACGAAGACGGGGCGTACGTCAGCACGTTCGTCGGGGGTGCGCCGGCGGATCGGCCGCGGCTGATTTGCGTCATCTCGGTATACCGTCCGGATGCGTCGAAGGGGTATTACGGTTCGGTTGTCTCGGCCCCGTTTGTCAAGGAGGTTCTCCAGCAAGGCCTATCGTATCTGAACGTCCCCCCTGAGGCGTCCGATCTCGCCGCCGCCTGGTAGCGGCCGGTTAGCTCCGGGCGGCGGATGGGGCATGTTGCTTCCGTAGAGAAACCTGTATCATACCCGCATGCGCTTCGCAGAGCTCTTGTCCAGTGCGGAGGTTCCGGATACCCGTCGCTTGCGTGGTGATCCCGACGTGACCGGTGTGGCGAGCGATTCCCGCTGCTGTGGGGAGGGTTATTGCTTCGTCGCCATCGAGGGCACCTCCGATGACGGGCACAAGTACATCCCGGCCGCCGTCCGGGCCGGCTGTGGGGCCGTGGTCTGCCGGAACCCCCAACTAGTTCCGAACGATGTCGCCTGCGCCCAGGTAAAAGACACCAGGGCCGCCGCCGCGCTGTTGGCTCAAGCGATGCATGGGTGGCCGTCCCGGAAGCTTACCTGTGTTGGCGTCACCGGAACCAACGGTAAAAGCACCGTAACCCACCTGCTCAGCGCGGTACTGGCGGCGGGGGGTCTTTCGCCGGCGCTGTTGGGGACGATCTGTTACCAGACGGGTCTACGCAGTGAACCGGGAAGGACCACAACGCCGGGGCC
>DAOVQV010000324.1 GCA_030628445.1 Phycisphaerae bacterium
CCCTTTACCACGCCACTAATGGGAAGAGCAAAACACCATAGAATACCAATGAAGCTAAACCAACTGCGCGCCACCATCCCCGCCCTGTCAGCGACAGAAGGACGGCAGCCACACCAGCAACACAAAAGATCGAGGTCGCCAGCAAGATGGACAAGAGGTGTCCCAAACCCAAGATATCCCCGTTGGCGTCAACCAGTAGCGCATCACATATCACAAGGCCAAGGGCGACGCAATGGGTTGTCTTTATAAGCCTTTGGTATGACGAATTCGCTGTATCCATTTTATTGTCCCCGTTCGTCGACGAAAACTATGTTAAAGGAAAACAGGGGACGAGGCACCTATTTCGGCAGCATCGTCGTTTTTCGTCCTGCGTTTGGGCACGTTGTGCTTACGGGATTGCGCCCAGATCGACCGCGAAAGCCGACTTCAGCAGTATCGCCGCGTGGTGAGACTTCAGGTCGATGCTCTTGATGTCCGGGAGCCTCACCGGGTGGTCGTTGATGGTCTCATGGGCAAGCTGCTTGCAGGCGGCGGGCAGCGATATCGATGAGACGTCATTGTTCGTCGGGTTGACGTACACGTACCCACGCTCAAACTGCCGCCAGTAGATGTTCGTCCCGCCGAACCGGGTCACCTGATACGGCCCCAGCGCGGCGCCCAGATCGATCCGCTCGTACTCGTCGTACCAGTAGATCCGCGTCAGGCCCGTCGACCGCGTGAAGAAGTAGAAATACGCGTTGTTCAGTTCATCGTTCTTGCCCAGCAGGAACGAGCCGAGTGCATAATACAGCGTCTGCCAGTAGGTGACGGGCTTTTTGTACTGGTCGATTCCGCTTGCTGACTCGGCGAGGCTCGTATGGCAGAACATGGTCGCGCCGCAGCGGGTCAGCTTGCCCATGACATCGACCTGCCGCTTCCACTTGTTTTCGGGATAGAACTTGTTCCCTCCCCACCCGTGCGCGAAGGCGCCCTCCTCGCCCAGCAGGTCGGGTGGATCGGGTTCGGCGTCCAGGGCCAGCCACTCCGCGTTGCCCCTCACGGAGGGCGTGCAGCAGGTGTTGGTCCAGAGCTTCACTCCGCGTGCGTGCAGGAGGGCGGAGATCCCCAACTGGAACTTGTGCATCCCAGGTACCCACTTGTTGTCGGTGCTGTACTTGGCCGGGGTGTCGCATTCATATCCCCACTGCATGGCGGCCGTGTTGTCTATGAAAATGCCGTCTCCGGCCCACGGCCTATCCAGGATGTCGGCTGCGGTCGCCTCCAGCCAATAGGTGTGGAACTTCTCGCTGCCGAAGTCCATCAGGTACCGGTAGTCCCTATGGTACGTATGGCAGCGTTTCCCCTCGGCCGTCAGCAGGAACAGGTCGGGGTTGTCGATATTCAGGTTGCCCATCGAGTGCCCGCGAGCGTTATTGAATCGGGCGATGTTGTTCAGCCGCGCCACGTCCATCTCATCGGTAAAGCTGCCGCCCTCGTAGCCGCCGGTTTGGACCCAGACGTCCGGGCCGTGCTGGTAGATGTAGATCTGCACGCTGGGGTTGAGGGCGCGCACGGCCGCGTATGTGTCGCCGTTGATCTCACCATGCCGGAACCGCCCGAAGTTGATGAGGTCGAACTTCGCCAGTCTCTGCGCGTCGCCTGGGACGAGCTTCGCCCCGGCGGCCTGGTAGGCCAGGAAGGTCTGGATGAATCTCCTTCGCCCCGGCCGCGCCGCCCTGGTGGCGGGGTTGGTCTGCCCATGCAACTGGCACGCCAATGCGGCCAGAACGACCATCGCCGATAGTGCAACCCAAACCTTTCTTGTCGTGTTCATAGAGACACTCCTACGTCAATTCGTGCTCGAACCCCACTTCCGCTGCGCAGCCCCACTCTCGTTGGGCTCCTGGACGTCAGCGGTGCGAGGTCGCTCACACTTCCATAAGATCTGCGGCGGTCCGCACTGCCGGAAACTGCGCCGCACCCGTCGGTATTCTACCGGCGCCGGGATGCATTCGGGATAGCGAAACCAACTGCTTTCTTGCTTTCTTGCCAAGTCTTCACCGCCTGATCGACCACGAGAACCCATGATAAGAACCCGGCCCTTGGGCGACGGGGGGCAGGACCTGAGGTAGACGTCGAGATTTCGGCCCGGGGTGTCGCATCAGCGGATTTGCCCGCAGCTCCGCAAATATCTTCAACAGGCGATTCAACTTGACCGATAGGAAGGTTTGTACATATAATGTTAGGTATCCGTTAGGAGCCGCGGCTAAGCGGGCCGAATGTCTCGCGATCGCCGTAACCAAGTAAC
>DAOVQV010000325.1 GCA_030628445.1 Phycisphaerae bacterium
ATAAACAACATTGCCCGGTACAGCAACGCCCGCGGTCACTCCATGGGCAACCTCAATGACGACAATCCGGGGTTGTTTCTTCTCAACGCCAGTGGCGAGAGGATTCATACATACTACAAGAGCTTCCGCTGGCTGATGGACTTCGGGTCCGCCGAGTACCAGGCCTATTGGCTCGAAGCGGTCCAGGCCGACATGATCGACCGCCCGTGGCGCCCGGATGGTATCTACGTAGATAACTGCATGCCGACCTGGGCGAGCTACTTCTGCGAGCGTCCGGCGAAGTATCCCACGGACGCCGCCTACACTGCGGCGATGCACAGTTTTCAGACGGGCATGGCCGCCGGCCTACACGCTCTTGGACTGAAACTTTGTCCTAACACGGGACACTCAACGGATGCGGCCGGCTTCGCTGCGAATCTGGCGCTGGACGCCGACCCGAATTACCCCGACTTCCTTTGCGAAGAAGGCGCGTTCGTTCACGGCTGGGCGGGAGACGGCCTGTTCTATCCCGAGGACAAGTGGAAGCGGCAGATTGACCTGATGGTGCTGATGCAAAACTCCGGGGCGCTTATGCGATCCCACGTGAACATCCCCGAAGGCGGCAGCGGGGTAGATAATTACGGCCGAGCCTTCACCTACTGGGATGCGCTGTGGTATGCGATGGGCTCGTACCTGCTGGGCAAGAACGACATACTCGACACCGCCCACTGGACCTTCTCAAACAAGATCGATATGTACTACAAGCTCTACTGGTACGACGAATACGACCGGATCGACCTGGGCGAGGCGGTGGGGAACTACCAGGTGACCAATTACGGCGGGAAGAACATCTACTGGCGCGAGTTTGACAAGGGATACGTTTACATCAATCCCACGACTGGGGACGTGACAGGCATTGTGCTGCCGGCCCCCTGCAAGCAACTGTCACACGCGACGATCAACGACGACCCGGCCACCTTCGGCGATGTGACGAGTATCAATCTGGACGTGCATCGTGCGGCGGTACTAATCAAGTCGGCGTCTGTGGGCGCATACGTCGTCGGCCGACACCTCTTCTACAACAACTGCTACTTCGACGGCGACGACCCGGGGCCCAATAGTAACGACGACACGGCGATCGCCACGGACAAAACAGCGCTGCTTGCGAACCAGGTCGCGACGTTCGCCAACTACACGAGCTACTGGCGTGGCGTCAACGGAATCATGGTCGATATCAAGAATCCGGCCGGGACGCCCACAGCGACGGACTTTGAGTTCAAGGTCGGGAACGATTCGAGCCCGGCCGGGTGGGTGGCCGCCCCGGCGCCGACCTCGGTGACGGTTCGCCCCGGCGCGGGTGCGGGCGGTTCGGACCGCGTGACGCTGATTTGGGCGGATAACGCGATCGAAAAGCAGTGGCTCGAAGTGACGGTCCTGGCGACGGTCAACACCGGCCTGGCGAGCGACGATGTGTTTTACTTCGGTAACGCAATCGGCGAGACGGGCAACTCGCCGTCCGACGCGAAGGTCACTGCGACCGACGCGGTCGACGTGCGGAATAACCCCCACACGTTGGGTGTCAACCCGGCGACGATCGACGACGCATGCGATTTTAACCGTGATCGGAAGGTCGGACCGACGGATGCAGTCATCTGCCGCAACAACGGCACCAGCGGTCCTACGGCGTTGCAGTTGCTTGTGCTTATCGTCAATCAAGCCCCCACCGCCGATGCCGGACCCGATGACGCGATCACGCTGCCGGCCGATACGGTCTCCCTGGACGGGACGGTCAGCGACGACGGGTATCCGCTTCCGCCCTCGCTTACGACGACGTGGTCGAAGATCAGTGGCCCGGGGACGGTGATATTCGGGGACTCCTCAGCCGTCGACACGAACGCGACGTTCTCTGCGGCCGGTGCGTACGTGCTACAGTTGGAGGCCCACGACGGTGAGCTGTCGGATTCGGACACAGTCCAAATTGATGTAATCGACCCCACCGGGATATTCTTCGACGACGACTTCGACGACAACAACCTGAACGGTTGGACCACGCTGGCCGGTAGCTTCGAGACCTACCAGTTCCTCTCCGAGCCGGGCTATGAGGTGCACCCGCTGTTATACGACTCGCGGATGCGTGCGGACCTGACCAACCCGAGCCTGTCCGACACCGTGTACATCTCCTTCAAGATCCGCCACACCTACGGCGCGCCTCCCGGCGGCGGCGGCCCGGGGTACAAGCACGGCCGCATGTGGTTCGTGGACGACACCGGGGCGGGGTTCG
>DAOVQV010000159.1 GCA_030628445.1 Phycisphaerae bacterium
GCTACTGCCTATCGCTTGTTTTTAGTACATCCCTTCCATCCCGCCGCCAGGGGGCATGGGGGGCTTCTTCTCGGGGATTTCCGAAACGATCGCGTCGGTGGTCAGCAGCAGCGCCGCCACCGAGGCAGCGTTCTGCAACGCGGTCCGCTCGACCTTGGTTGGTACGATTACACCGGCGGTGACCAAGTTGCAGTACCTCCCCGCGACGGCCTCGAATCCGAAGTTGACGGCCTCGCTCCTCATCACCTTGTCCGTCACAATACTGCCATCCTCGCCGGAGTTGACGGCGATCTGCTTGATCGGCGACGGCAGCGAGCGGCGGACGATGTCCACACCCGTTCTCTCGTCGTCACTGGCGCACTTAACCCTATCCAGCACCTTCATGGCGCGGAGCGCAGCAACGCCGCCGCCGGGCAGGATGCCCTCTTCCACGGCGGCCCGGCACGCGTGCAGAGCGTCTTCGACGCGGGCCTTCTTTTCCTTCATCTCCACCTCGGTCGCCGCTCCGACGTTGATTTGCGCAACGCCGCCGGAAAGCTTAGCCAACCGCTCTTCCAGCTTCTCGCGGTCGTAATCCGAGGTGGTCGCGTCGATTTCGGTCTTGATCTGCTCGATCCGGCCCTTGATGTCGGAGCTCTTCCCGCCGCCTTCGATAATGGTGGTGTTCTCCTTGTCGATGCGGACGCGCTTGGCCGTGCCCAGGTCGGACATCTGGATGTTCTCCAACGAGATGCCCATGTCTTCCATGATGGCCTTGCCCCCGGCGAGGATCGCAATGTCGCCAAGCATCTCCTTGCGCCGGTCGCCAAACCCAGGCGCCTTCACTGCACAGCACTGCAACGTCCCGCGCAGCTTGTTGACCACCAGCGTCGCCAGCGCTTCGCCCTCGACATCCTCAGCCACAATGACCAGCGGCCGGCCGGCCTGAGCGATCTTCTCCAGCAGCGAGACAAGGTCCTTGATCGCCGATATCTTCTTCTCGTGGATCAGGATCAGCGGTTTTTCCAGGTCCGCTTCCATGGTCTCAATCTTGTTGACAAAGTGCGGCGAGATGTACCCCTTGTCGAACTGCATACCCTCGACCAGCTCGACGGTGGTCTCCAGGCTCTTGCCTTCTTCGACGGTAATCACGCCGTCCTTCCCGACCTTGTCCATCGCCTCAGCGATCATCTGGCCGATCTCCGCGTCCTGGTTGGCTGCGCAGGTGCCGACCTGGGCGATCTCCTTGGAGCTCTTGATCGGCTTGGAGAGCTTCTCGAACTCAGCAACGATCGCGCTGACGGCCTTGTCGATCCCGCGCTTCAGGTCCATGGCCTTGGCGCCGGCGACTACGTTCTTGAGGCCTTCTTCGAAGATGGCCTCGGCATAGATGGTAGCCGTGGTCGTCCCGTCTCCGGCAACGTTGGAGGTTTTGGAGGCGACTTCCTTAACCATCTGGGCGCCGATGTTCTCATTGGCGTCTTCCAGCTCGATCTCCTTGGCAACGGTCACCCCGTCTTTGGTGACCGTCGGTGCGCCGAAAGACTTCTCCAGCACAACCACGCGGCCGGTCGGGCCGAGGGTGACCTTAACGGCTTGTACGAGTTGGCGTATGCCGCGGCGTATGCCCTCGCGCGCCTCTGCATCGAATACGATTTTCTTCTTTGCCATATCGTGCTCCCTTTATCGTGTGCTGCGGTTGCGTTGTCCTGTCGCAAGCGGCCGTTCAGTCAAGAATCGCCAGGATCTCCGACTCGTCCATCAATATGTACTCTTCGCTGTCGATCTTGATCTCAGAACCGGCATAGCTGGCGAAGAGGACCTTGTCTCCGGGCTTGACATGGAACTTGGCGCGTTTCCCATCCTTAAGAAGCTTACCGTCGCCGACCGCCAGGACGGTGCCCTTCTGCGGCTTTTCCTTGGCGGTGTCGGGCAGGACAATCCCGCCCTTTGTCACCTGCTCCGCTTCGAGTCTCTTCAGGAGAACCTTCTCGCCAAGGGGACGGATCTTCGGGGTGGTTCGCTTCGCGGTCTTTGCTTTCGCTTTTCCTTTGGTTTTGGCTTTAGCCATATGTTGCTCCTTTACTCTTCTCGGGTTGCTCTGGCGGTCAAAAACCACCGGAATCAATCTTACCGCCGGGCTTTGGAGATGCACTGTCGGGCCCAAGCGGCCTGAAAACACCAAACAGACGAACGGGCGCCAATAGCGACGACCTACAAAGGACCGGCCCTGAACGTCTGGTCCAGCCTGATCATCATCCGCTGGATCTGGCGAAGCAGTTCTTCCAATTGCAGCGGCTTAGCGACCACACTGAACGCCGCCAAGCCCAAGGCGTCTTCCAGCCAGATGCGATCGGTCCTGCGGGAAAGGACCACCACGGGAAACACCGCATTCAGGCGACGGATCATGCGCAGCAACTGCAACACTTCGAGGTCCCAGTTGCCCTCTTCATCCAGCACCGCCGCATCGGCGAGGCCGGATTCGACCATCTCAAGCAGTTCCTCATCGCCGCTGACCCGGAAGGTTCGCAACCACCGCGGGCCGACGATCTCTTCCAGGGCCGGGACCCACCAATTCGCCTCACCCGTAACGACCAGGCCGAACGGTCCTCTTTGCCTTCTCAGCGTAGCAACCATGACAACCTTGGCTCACATGAACTGCTCGTCAGTCCGCGCGCGATTTTTCGCCCAAAGCGCAGTGCACCCGCTGCGATTGAAGATGAGCAACGCCAGTGCCATGATTGCTAGCCTCTTTGCTGAAAGTGGGTTACGCATGCGCCGTGCCGTCCGGGAGCCCTGGATTCCCTGCCGTATATGATACGCACCAAGGCCCAAACTGCTTTATTGGCAGATGCACGCGCCCGGCGCAGCGGCTCAGGCCGCCACCGTCTTGCCGATCGCTTCGCCAGAAGCAGCGCCCCAGACAACCAGCGGACCGCGCAGCGACATAATTTCTCACAAATCTATTGACCCACGTGCACTATAAACATTAGGTTACGTTGCTTTACGCAGGGTTTATTCGCGCCCAATACGAGAAACGCGATTCGCAGACATCGCCAAAGGTTAATCTGCGCCGCCCGGGCCGTTCGGTTCGACGAAGGCTGGAGGTGTAAATTTGTCAGCAGAGTTGGTTAAGGACTTAATCGATGCCGGAATCCATTTCGGGCACCGGGTCAGCCGGTGGAACCCGAAAATGAAACCCTATATCTTCGGTAGACGAAATCTCATTCATATCATCAACATCAAGGAAACGATCAAGGGGATTCTGCTGGCCAGGAAATTCGTCGGTCAGGTCGTCGCCGAGGGTAAGGACGTCTTGATCGTCGGAACCAAGCGCCAGGCCCGCAAGGCCGTCCAGCACAACGCCGAGCGCATCAGCATGCACTACGTCAACGACCGTTGGCTCGGCGGGACGCTGACTAACTTCCGTGAGATTCGCAAGCGCGTCGGCCGGCTGGACGAGCTGGAGAAGATGGAAACCGAAGGGATGCTCGACGCCTACTCGAAGAAACAGGGCGCATCGCTGCGTCGCGAAATGCGGAAGATCCGGCGCAATTTGGGGGGGATTCGAAAGATGGAGAAACTGCCCGGAGTGATGATTATAATCGATCAGCGAAGGGAGATCATTGCGATCCGCGAGGCAAACAAATCCGGCGTACCGGTAGTCTGCCTGCTGGATACCGACTCCGATCCCGATCTGGTTGATATTCCCATCCCGGGTAACGACGATGCAATGCGTGCAATCGAATTGATCATCAAGGACATTTGCGACGCGGCCTCCGAAGGGCTCAAGGGCCGAGTGGCGCTGGGGGCGGAGGCCGAGGAGGTCCAGCAGCGGCGCCGCAGCAGCCGCCCGACCACCGCCAGGGCCCAGACCGATACGCCCAAACCGGCGCCGCCGGCACGGCCCACCCCCGATGAAGCACCCGACAAGGGCGATGAACAGGCCCAATCGCCACCGGAACTGACGGAGGCGAGCGCTTCATCAGAAGAGCAAACAGACTAACCCAAGCGCCCGCGACGTGTGCGGGACGCTTGGGACCAGCTACCCACTACACAACACACTCAGGGAGTTACGATGGATGAAATCACTGCTGTGATGGTTAAGGCCCTGCGCGAGCAGACCGGACTGGGCATGATGGACTGCAAAGCGGCCCTGACCGAGGCCGAGGGCGATATACAAGCCGCTGAAGAAATCCTGCGCAAAAAGGGCCTGGACACCGCTCAAAAGAAGGCCGGTCGGTCCACCGCCGAAGGGCTCGTAGCGATCAGCACAAACGCCGATTGCAGCTCGGGCGCAATGGTCGAGATCCGCTGCGAGACGGATTTCTGCGCGCGGAATGAAGTATTCAAATCGATGGTCAACGACGCCGCCGAGCTGGCTGCCGCATCGACCGACGGGCCCGTCGAGGCTACCGAGAAGATGAACGAGTTGATCC
>DAOVQV010000118.1 GCA_030628445.1 Phycisphaerae bacterium
ATGGACCACGCCCGCTCGTACAGCGCGAAGCCGAGCTTGTATCTGCTGAAAAGCTCGCCGTGCGCCGCGACGGCTTCGGCGGTCCCCGCATACCACGAATCGTCGCCCGAGTCAGGCCAGTCGTACCGGGCCAGATCCTCCGGCTCCTTCAGCGGCCAGTCGACCGGCGTCCCGATGTCCTTGTCCACTGTCCGGTCCCACGTGACACCGTAGATGTCACCGACGTGGTTTTCATCGATTTGCTCGAACAGCTTTACCCGCGGTCCGCAATCCAGGAAATGCGTCCCGACAAAGTCTGTCAAATCGTCGACCTTCAGATATGCCCGGCACCGCTGCCGACAAGTACTGGTCATCCCCCACGCCCACGGCACATACGCCGGCGCTCGAAACTCCAACGCGTCAATTACAACGTCTCGCTTCGTCATGGCTGTTGGCGGTCGTTCCTTCAAAGCCGGTCCACCGCTTTGCGTATTGCCCGGATGTGTTCTGGTCCGGTCCCGCAGCACCCGCCAATGAAGTTCGCGCCGGCGGCTACAAGTGCTGGGACGAACGATGCGAACTCACCCGGTCCCATGGGGAAGGTTGTCTTCCCGTCGGTGAGGACGGGCAGGCCGGCGTTGGGCTTGATCCAGACCGGCAGGTCCGTAGCTTCCCGCAGCATCGCCGCAACGCGGACGTAAGCGTCCGGCCCGACACCGCAATTGGCCCCCACGGCGGCTGCGCCGTTCGCCTCGGCCATGGCGACAAGCTGGGCGGGCGTCTCGCCCATCATCGTTGCTGACTTCTCAGGCCCGTACGCAAATGCCATCGAGACCACGACCGGCAGGTCGCAAACGCTCTTGACCGCATTGAGGGCGATTCCCGCTTCCGCCAACTCGTTGAACGTCTCCAGCACAATGGCCTCCACCCCGCCGCGGGCGAGGCCGTCGGCCGTCTCCGCGAACGCAGCCGCCATGTCCTCCGGTGGCACCTCGCCTGTCATCACAATCTTGCCGGTCGGGCCGAATGAGCCGAAGACCTTGGTGTCGGTTCCTTCGGCTGCCCTTCTTGCGATTGCCGCGGCGGCCTCGGCAAGTTCGGCCGCACGCTCGCCAGCTCCGTAGGCACCCAGCATGAACCGGTTGGCCCCCAGCGTGTTGGTCATGATAACGTCGGCCCCGGCGTCCACGTAGCCCCGCGCCACGGCCTCGACCGCGGTCGGGTCGCCTACGTTCAGAAGCTCCGGAGACCCGCCGGCTGCCAGGGACGCTTTCTGCAACTCCGTGCCGTACACGCCATCCGTCACGCGGACCTCGGCTGCGAATGATTTGATCTCAAGGACCATGCGCATCCCGTATTCTACGCCTTGGGGCGCCCCCATTCCCGTCGACTCGTTCAGCCCACCGTCCGGCACCAACCCCTATCAGCCTACACAACCTGGCGGTTTTCTTCTTCATGCCCGCCGTGTTCGGCCTGGGAGCGGTCTTCGTCCTGGCGGCGGTGGTTGATGGCGAGCTTCTTGGCGTAGAGACGGTAGACATCTTGCGGGCCCATCCCCAGCAGCTGGCAGATGCTGATCCAGAAGAACAGCATGTCCGTCGCCTCGACGCGCGCGTTTTGTATATCCTGGAGCTCGTACTGGCGGCCCTGCTTGGCTTCCTGGTACCAGTGCTTCCACGCCAGGCACTGATGGAGTTCGTGGCACTCATCGGCCAGCGCGTCCAGATAGTTCTTAATCGCCCGACCGACCTTGCTGCGGATCTCCTGGGAGCCCTCCCCAGTCCCGTCACGATCGGCGGCCGCCAGCTGGGCCCCCAACCCCAGCGTGTCAAAGCCCGCCCGGGTGTTCAGCTCCCCCTGGAGCGGCCAGATATCCTCAAGCGATCTGATTTGCACCTCGGGTCTTTTATTCGTCGCGTCGTTCATCGTTGTCTATCCTGATCAGGGAAAAGAAATATCCAAACAGTTCGTCGTCGGGCCGGCGCTGCGTCGTACTACATTCCGCCTCGGCGCCGCTGGGATTGTAGCGGGTCTGGAAGTACACTACAACGACACGGCGGATACTGCCGATACTAGCCCTGTCAGCGGTTGTGCTGCGCCCCGCCCGGCACCCGTTGCGCCGGCGGATAAAGGAGAACAAAGTGTTCGAGAAACTGGGGAACTACACGCACTGGTGGATGTTACCCATGCTGGGCGTGTTTCTAGGTGCCTGGCTCATCGGCGGGGGGTACCTGCTGCGGGCGTCGCTGCACAAGAAGCTAGCTCAGCGCCGCCCTCCCCGGGTCGGTCAATGCGTGTTGCACATGTTCCTTGGAGGAACTGCTGCAGCCCTCGCCGGATTGGTTGTGGCGTATCTCATCTACGTGATAGGCTCCCGCGCTGACACCATGCTGGTGCTACCGGCCGGACTTACCGCCCTTCTCATCATGCCCCTCGTTGCCTACCTGGTCCTCTTTGGGCTGCTGAATCTTTCAGCCCGCCAGAGCCTGTCGGTGGCGCTGCTACCCGTGGGTGGGCTTATCCTGCTGACCGTCGTCCTGGGCGCCGCTGCCGGGATACCGGCTATCATCATCCGGCAGCGAGAGCGTGACCAGAACCTTGCTCTACGTAACCTGCAACTGATCCACCGGGCCGCCGTTGGTTCGTACGAGCGGAATTTCGGTAAGCCACCACGGGACCTCTCGGAGCTGGTCGAACGCAACTACTTCGATGCCAAGGTGTTACAGTCGCCCGGTCTGCCGGGCCGCCAGGTCGGGTTCTTCTATCTTTCCACACCCGCACGCGGTAAGGACGATCCCAATTCAAGGCGGATCTTCGCCTGCGATATGCAAGGCAGCTACGGCGGTCGCGGCCGGGGGGTCGTACTCGTCAGCGGGGAGCCTATGTGGCTTAAGGAAAAGGCCTTCCAGGCCCTATTGGGCGAGCCCGACAATGAACAGTTCGCTGAGGCCCTTCGGGCTGCGGAGGCCCCATAGCCCCCTGCGAAGCGCGACACTCCCTGGTGGCTCCGCAGCTGCAGCCCCCGGATAATACATCAGCCGAAGCGCTGTGTTCTGATGTGTGGCTTTGCTGGAGAATTCGCCTTTGGAACCGGCCAGGCCGACGCGGAGTTGACCTGCGCCATGGCAGGGAGACTGCGCCATCGCGGCCCGGATGAGCAGGGCAGCTTCCTGTCTTCCGACGGGCGCTGCGCGATCGGCTTCCGGCGCCTTTCCGTCCTCGATCCAGCCAGGTCGCACCAGCCCATGAGCAACGACGACGGTCTGCTCACCCTTGCGTTTAATGGCGAGATATACAACTTCCGGCCCCTACGCGACAGGTTACTGGACCAAGGTGTTGCGTTCCGCACGGAGGGCGACACGGAGGTGCTGCTACATCTGTACGGGACCCTCGGGCTCCAGGCGCTCGATGAGTTGCTGGGCATGTTCGCGTTTGCGATCTACGATACCAAATCCGTCTCCCTGCTGCTGGCGAGGGACCGCCTCGGGCAAAAACCTCTCTGGTATGCCCTGCTGAGCGACCGGATAGTCTTTGCCTCCCAGGCCAAGGCGCTGCTGGTCCATCCAAAGGTCCAGGTCCGCACAGACGAGAAATCCCTAACAGCTTATCTCAGCATAGGTTACATCCCTTGCCCTCACAGCGCTTGGTCTGGGATCCGCAAGCTACCCCCAGGATCGTACATGACCGTAGCGGGGCCCCAATGCTCCCCAAAGCGATACTGGAGTCCCGCCGTCCGCCAGCTCAGCTCCAGCCCAAACGATCCGCGCGGCGCCGTTCGGTCGGTGGTCCGCCAATCCGTCGAGGCACGGATGATTGCGGACGTTCCCCTCGGTGCGCTGCTCAGCGGCGGCGTCGACTCCTCCATCATCGTCGCACTAATGTCCGCCGCGGCCGGCGCGGGAGGCGGTATACTCACTTTCGCAGCCGGGTTCACCGACAGCGATTTTGACGAGCGCCCCGCTGCGCGCGCCGTCGCGCAGCACTGTCGAACCGAGCACCGCGAGCTACTTATCCGCGCACGAGCCGACGACGTCCTGGACCAACTCGTCGCAATGCACGACGAGCCATTCGCAGACTCAAGCGCCCTGCCCACCTGGTTGATATGCCAAGCCGCCCGCGAGCACGTCACCGTAGCCCTTACGGGCGACGGCGGTGACGAGGTCTTTGGTGGGTACGACAGGTACCGGGCATTATGGCTCGCCGAGACGATGTCCAAACCTGCTTATCTTGCGGCGACCTTAGCGGGAGGTCTCGTTCGGCCGTTCGCCAGCGGCACTGAGCGGAGCTGGTCACGCCGGCTTGTCAGGTTCGTTGACGCCCTGCCGCTTCCGTACGCGGCGCAGTATTTCCGTTACCGGCGACTGTTCGGGCCGGCCGATCTTGGCAGGCTGTTGACTAGCGAATTCGCCGCCCAACTCGACCTCGAAGGGCCGGCCAAGTGGTTCTGTGATTTATATGAGCACGGCGAGTTCGATAGCGAGGTTACGCGCGCCCAACATCATGACCTGTTGACCTATCTGCCGGACGATTTGTTGGTCAAGGCTGACATCGCCTCCATGGCGGTCTCGCTGGAGCTGCGGGCGCCTATGCTGGACCACAGGGTCGTGGAGCTGGGCTTATCGCTTCCGGTGGAATTGAAGGTCGCCCGGCGTGCCCAAAAGCTGATCCTTCGGGAGGCGTTCGCCGATATGCTCCCGCCTGAGGTCATCTCGAGCCCGAAGAGGGGATTCGGCGTCCCACTGGCACGCTGGCTGCGGGAGGATCTGCTGGAACGGCTCCGCGAGACATTGTTGGGGCCGGAGCTTAGGAGACTGGGAATTTTCCGGACAGAGGCCTTGGCGGGGCTGATTAACGACCACGTCAGCCGGCGAGAGGATCACACCCACAGGCTGTGGGCGCTTCTGGTGTTGGGACGTTGGCTCCTGACGAGGTAGTCAGGTTGATGGCGGCGTGAGTGGCGTCTGGCGTTGCGCGTCACCATAGGCGAATGGTTAGGGCAGGGCGCGGGAATTCTCGGGATTTAGCTTCCAATCCAGCAGTGGGCGCGGTATTCTTTTCGTCCGACACGGACGTGATGTTCCACGTGGAACATTTTTGCTAAACTTTGTTAAACCCAAACGACCAAGCCCGGCGTTCCTGGCTCTCCGGCCGCGCCGGGCACCATCGGGAAGGGAGGCCCGAAATGTCAAAGCAACCCAAATCCATCCCGCCGAAGCCCCGTTTAGGTCGCGGCCTGTCCAGCTTGATCCCACAGGCCCCTGTCACCTCCGAACTCCCCAGCGAGTACCAGCCCAGCGACCGCCATACTCCCGCATCCCCAGATAACCTCCCGGCCGACCTGCCTCCGCACGCCTCCGCCCGCGGCCTCGACATCCGCATCGACCAGATCGGCCCCAACCCATTCCAGCCCCGCCGTGCTTTCAACGACGCCGAACTGGACGAACTGGCCGACAGCATCGCCCGCCAGGGAATCCTTCAGCCGCTCCTCGTGCGCCCCGCCAGTGATCCGACAGCGCAGAACCCATACGTCCTGATCGCAGGGCAGCGCCGCCTTCGCGCCGCCGCCAAGGCCGGCCTGGCCGCCGTGCCCTGCGTCGTCCGCCAAGCAACCAATCAACAGCTCTTGGAATGGGCACTGGTCGAGAACATCCACCGCCAAGACCTGAATCCGATAGAGCGAGCCTCCGCCTATCGCGAATACATTGACCGCTTCGGCCTTACGCAGATCCAGTGCGCCGAGCGACTCGGCCAGC
>DAOVQV010000367.1 GCA_030628445.1 Phycisphaerae bacterium
GAAGGCTGCGTCGAAAGAGAGATATCCGTTGAGTAGATCATACGGTGTACTTGTGGGCTTGTCCGTTGCGGTCGCCGCTGCCGTGGGGGGCTGTGACGGCACCGGGGGGTACAGTAACAACAGTCAGCCGCTACTGACTGGGCAGGTATCCCCGCATTCGGTGTGGCGGGCCACCAGCACGCTTCTGGACCCGCCAAAAGCCATCGACGGCGACATCTCGACCGCTGCGGTCGGACGCGGTTCCGGTAACGATACCATCACAATTGATCTGGGCAAGGTGTGCATGTTCAACCTTGTGATTATCCACCACGGCGACAATGCAAACGGTAATTGCAAACGCGTAGGCGTGCTGACGAGCCTGGACGGGCAGGACTTCGCGTATCGCGGGTCCGCTCCCGGTAAAAGGAAGGTAACCAACATACTGTTGGACCAGTATGTCCTGGGGAGGTACCTGCGCCTCCAGGCCGTAATCCCAGGCGCCAGACCTTGGTCCATAGCGGAGATCTACCTGCAGTAGAGTTCGCCGATCACCCGCCCGGTCGCGATCAATGAGGCCGGATTCAACTTCACCTCCCGCCGCTGTCCTTGCTCGCCGAAGGTCTTTCTGCTCTGCTATGGGTCCCATGGGCTGTTGTGCAGGGCAATCCGCTCGTCGCCGCAAGCTTCGATTGATCAATCCCCGAAGCCCGTTGTCGACCATTACCATGCCGGACATCATCCAGCGGATGACGTTCACCCGCAAAGCACTTTTCATGCCGTTGAATCTGGCGATTTGTGCCGCGGTCGTACCGGACACCTGGGATGTGGAGATTATCGACGAGAATGCCTCCCACGAGCTTCACGTCCCGTCGGCCGACGGCGTCGATGCGGTCGGAATCGGGGCGATGACCACCCAGGCGCGGCGCGCCTATGCCCTGACCGATGCGTACGAGGCCCTCGGCGTCCCGGTTATCCTGGGCGGGATTCACCCCTCGGCCGTCCCTCACGAGGCCCTTGAGCACTGCTCGATCGTCTGCAAGGGCGACGCGGAAAGCACCTTACCTCGCGCCCTTACCGATCTGGAGGCCTCCAAGCCCAAGCGCGTGTACGACTGGACCGAGTGCACCTGGGCGCCTATCGCCACGCCGCGCAAGGACCTGCTGGACCCGGCCGATTACCTCGTGTTCAACCCGATCCAGACGACGCGAGGGTGTCCGCACGACTGCACATTCTGCACGACGCCGGGGGTCTTCGGGCGAAAGTACCGCCAGCGCCGCATCGACGACATCGTCGAGGAGATCCGCGCCGCTAAGGAACGATTCCGTACGCGCGTCTTTATCTTCGCTGATGAGAACGTCGCCGGAAATCACAAATGGGCGATGGAGCTGTTTGCGGCGCTTCGCCCGCTGAAGATCAAGTGGGCCTCACAGTGCGACATCTTGATATCGCGGAACGAGAAGTTGCTGGCGGCGATGCGCGACAGCGGGTGTCTGGGGCTGATCCTCGGGCTGGAAAGCCCCAAGGCCCAGACGCTCAGTGAGGCAGGAAAGCGATACGTGCGGGCCGACGAGTACGTCACCCGCATCGACAAGATTCAGTCCTACGGAATCAGCATCTGGGGCAGCTTCATCTTCGGGTTCGACAGCGACACTTGGTGCGATTGCATGCGCGCCGTACGGTTTGCCCAGCGCGCCAGGCTGTGCATGAGCTGCTATCCGATCCTGACGCCGTATCCCGGCACGGCCATCTTCGAGCGGTACCGCCGCGAGGGCCGGCTGCTCACGACCGACTGGGACAAGTACAACGGCGCGACCGTC
>DAOVQV010000050.1 GCA_030628445.1 Phycisphaerae bacterium
GGCGGTCAGTATCGGTGACTTGCTGGCCCAGGAAGGGATTGACACGCCGCTTATCAATATCCCCGGCTGCCCGCCGCACCCGGACTGGCTGGTCGGGACGCTTGCCGCCGTGATGCGATACGGGCTGGAGAGCATCGAACTGGACGAAATCCGTCGGCCTAAAATGTTCTACGGCAAGTTGATACACGAGACCTGCCCGCGTCGGGCGGACTTCGACGCCGGCAAGTTCGCCAAGAACTTCGGCGAGCCCGGCTGCCTATACGAGCTGGGGTGCAAGGGCCCGGTAACCTACGCCGACTGCCCCAAGCGAATGTGGAACAGCGGGACCAACTGGTGCATCGGGGCCGGAAGTCCCTGTCACGGCTGCGTCGAGCCGGACTTCCCCGACCGGCTCAGCCCGCTGTACAAGAAGATCGACGAACAACGGCTCGAGCAGTTCCGCATCACCGACGCCGTCACCGAATAGTCCATTACGTCCAGAGGTAAGAACATGCACGGCTCAGGACCACACACACACGACGAAAAAGGCAACGCAATCGTGATCGATCCGATCACGCGGATCGAAGGGCACATGAAGGTCGAAGCTATCGTCGATGGCGGGACCGTAAAAGACGCCCGCTGCTGCGGGACGCTGTTTCGCGGATTTGAACAGATCCTTCCCGGGCGGGATCCGCTGGACGCGGTGCGCCTGACGCAGCGTATCTGCGGCGTCTGTCCGACCGCGCACGCCACGGCCTCGGCGTTCAGCCTGGACGAGGCGCTGGCCCTGGTCGACAAGATCCCTCCCAACGCCCGCATCGTGCGAAACCTGATGCTGGGGGCCAACTTCCTCCAGTCGCACATCCTTCATTTTTTCACGCTGGCGGCGCTGGATTACGTCGACGTGACCGCACTGGGAGACTACGAGGGAACCGAGACTCAGTTAAAGGCCGTCCGCGCGTTCATCGATCGCGGCGAGCTGGGGCCGTTCTTCCCGCGCTACGAGGGCGATTACCGTTGCGGCAAGCAAGAGAATCTCGCACTCGTCCGCAATTACCTCAAGGCGCTGCACATCCGCCGCGTCACCCACGAGATGCTGTGCGTCTTCGGCGGGAAGATGCCTCACAACATCGGGATCGTCCCCGGCGGGGTCACCTGCAACGTGGCGGCCGACAGTATCGCAACCTTCGCCGGGAAGTTGACGGACGTCGCCGCCTTCGTCGAGGACGTGTACATTCCTTCCGTGCTGATGGTGGCCGGGCGGTACGGCGACAACTTCGAGATCGGCGCCGGGTGCGGACGGTTCTTAAGCTACGGGGTGTTCAATCTGGATGATACCTGCGACGACGCCACGAAGCGAGGTCGACTCATCCCGGCCGGACTGTTCGACGGCGCCGGAAAGGTCAATCCCGTCGAGACCGCCAAGATCACAGAGCACGTCAAGCACTCGCGCTACGATGATTCCTGCGCCGCGGCGCCGTGTGAAGGGTCCACCATCCCCGATCCTGAAAAAACCGACGCGTACAGTTGGATCAAGGCCCCGCGCTACGATGCAGCACCAGCCGAGGTCGGGCCGCTGGCGCGGGCGATGGTCGGATACGCCTCCGGGGATCCGACGATCAAGGCGGACGTGGAGGCGGCCCTTTCGACGGCCAAGCTCTCGCCCGATAAGCTCAACAGCATTCTTGGGCGGCACCTGGCCAGGGCGCTGGAGGCCAGATGGATATGCAACGCGATGGCCCAGTGGATCGAGCAACTCAAACCCGGCGAACCGGCGGCCGTTGAGCTGACCATTCCCGATGAAGCCGAAGGCGTCGGTATGACCGGTGCGCCGCGCGGCGCATTGGGGCACTGGATCCAGATCAAGGACAAGAAGATCGAGCGGTATCAGATGGTAGTCCCGACCACCTGGAACGCCTCCCCGCGCGACGCTCAGGGGACACCGGGCCCGGTCGAGCAGGCCCTAATCGGCACACCGGTCCGTGACCGCGACAACCCCTTCGAGATCGTCCGGATCGTCCGGTCGTTCGACCCGTGTCTTGCCTGTGCGGTCCACGTGCTGACGGCCCGTGGGAAGACCGTTGGGGAGTATCGGATTGTCTAAAGCCAGCTGCACCATCGTGGGAGTAGGCAACGTGCTGATGGGCGACGACGGCGTCGGCCCGGCCGTCGTTGATGAGCTGCGCCGGCGCGGCACAAGTGAACGGGCCCAACTCATCGACGCCGGGCTTGCGTTTAGCGAAGTGCTTTGCGACATCGAACCGAACAAACCACTGGTGATCATCGACGCGGTTCGCGGCGGAGGCGAGCCGGGGGCCGTCTACCGACTGAGTTTGTCTGACCTGACCGCGGATACAGGCTCGATGGTGCAGGCAGTGTCGCTGCACGAGGTCAGCGTCGTACCGGCCCTGCGGATGGAGGCACTGGGGGGGCGGGAGTTCGCCGACGTGACGATCTTCGGCGTCGAACCGGGGCCCATCGCCTGGGGTCTGGGCCTGTCTGACCCGGTGGAGGAGGCGAAGCAGCGAGTGGTCCAGCAGCTTTTGCGTTACGTAGATGAACCGGCCGCACGGGCAGTCGATGCGGCCTGTGGGAGTCAGAATCGATGAATGCAACAGAACCGAAACCTACCGAAGAGATCCTCGAATCGCTCGCCGACGCCAAGAGCGTCTTTATCGTCGGGTGTTCGGGCTGTCCGGTTGGCTGCGACGTCGGCGGAGAAAAGTGGGTCGACGAGATGACCGCGGCAGTCAGAGGCGCCGGTAAGGATGTAACCGGCTCGGCCCTGATCGAGCTTCTGTGCAACAAGGCGCTGGTTGGTATCAAGCTGGGGAGAATCGTCGAGCAGGTCACCGCCGCCGAGGCGGTGCTGGTCGGTTCCTGCGGCGTAGGTGTCCAGGCCGTCGGAAACATGGTCGCACGCCGCACGGTCCCGGCCCTGAACACCATCTGCCTCGGCGATTACCAGGGCCTCTGGCCGGGCGAAGAACGCTGCGGCGAGTGCGGCGAGTGCGTCCTGGCGTACACCGGCGGGTTGTGCCCGATCACGCTGTGCGCCAAGAGCCTAGTTAACGGTCAGTGCGGAGGGACCGGTGATAACGGCGAGTGCGAGGTTTCGCCGGACCATCCATGCGGGTGGAAGAAGATTTACGATCGCCTTAAGGAACTGGGGCGAATCGACGACATGCGGCGGATGATCGACCCGCGAGACGCCCGCAAACGCGCCATCCCAGACGCTATCCGCAGGACCACCCGATACGCATTGGAAGTCTCTGAGCAGGAAGATCCAGCTCCTGCGAGCGAAGAATAGCTGACGGAGAGCACCGATGAGCAAACTGCAACAGCAGCTTGAAGCCGGCAAGTTCGTCGTAACCGGGGAGATCGGCCCGCCAAAGGGCACGAATATCGAGCCGGTCCTGCACGAAGCCGAGGAGTATCTGAAGGACAACGTGGCGGCAGTGAACGTCACCGACATCCAGACGGCGGTGATGCGGCTGGGATCGATGGCCCTGTGCCACATGCTCATCGACCGCGGGATCGAGCCGGTATTCCAGATGGTCTGCCGCGACCGCAACCGCCTGGCGCTGCAGTCCGACCTGCTCAGCGCCGCCGCCCTGGGGATCGAAAACGTCCTCGCCCTGACCGGCGACCACGTGGTCATGGGCGATCACGTCCAAGCGACACCAGTCTTCGACCTCGACTCGGTCGGGCTGCTGGCGGCGATCAGCAACCTGGAGGCCGGGACCGACATGGGGTTGGATATCAAGGGGAATCCCAACAAGCTGGATGGTGTCCCGAAGTTCTTCAAGGGCTGCTGCACCACGCCGTGCTCCCCCACGCCCGAGGCACAGATGATAAAGCTGGAGAAAAAAGTCGCATCCGGCGCCCAGTTCGTCCAGACACAAGCGGTCTACGATCCGGGCGCATTCGAGAATTTTATGAAGATGATCGAGCACATCAAGGTGCCCGTGCTGGTGGGAATCGTCCTGCTGAAATCAGCCGGGATGGGAAAGTACATGAACCGCTCCGTCCCAGGCGTCCAGGTGCCCGATCAGATCATCCAGCGCCTTACCGACGCGCCCAAGGAAGACCGCGCCAAGGTCAGCGTCGAGATCGCCGCGGAAATCATTCGCCAAGTGAGACCCATCTGCCAAGGCGCCCACCTCATGACACTCGGGTGGGACCACTGCGTCCCGGGGATCATCAAGCAGGCGAACCTTACCTGATCGACGTCGTCCATAACAACATCAGCAGGGCTTGTACAGACGGGATGCTATCATTATCATGGCGCTGGTCATTTCGGGTGAGCTCGTAAGCAGCTAACACTTCGTCCAGGGAATATAGACATGGCCGAACAAAAGCAATTCGGATTGGGCACGAGGCTGCTGGCGCGTGTATGCGTCGTCTGCCCGATATGCATTTTCGGGCGGTGCCGCCCCACCAGCCGCTTCACCAAATGGTGCAACAAGATGCGATACCACTGCCCTTTCTGCAAGGCCCGCGCCAAGGTCAAGCACATCTCCATCGTCGAACTGCTGGAGCCGGACAAAACTATCGAGGTCCGACACCCTTGAGGCGCTGCGGCCGCTCGTGACTAAAGGCCCAGCACGTTGGCCAAGATGCGGTCGGCGACGGGATCAAAACGGCCCAGGCTCGTACTGATCGCATCACGGATCGCCAACTGGACGAACAGGATCGTCCCCGTTCCACTGGCCGCAGGGACTTGGGCGACCACGATCTGCTGCGGCGTGACCGCCCAAACCAATGGCCGGGCCCGGGCCATCACGTCTCCCTCGATGCTCCTGGAGGCCACACGCCCTGGCAATCCGTTCCAGCGAATCAACCATTGCGGATCGATCCCCGCCAGCAACGGGTGCTGTACCTGGTCCGTGAAGAAGGCACGCGACGCTCCCCACTTTTTTCCAACCCATTTGACCGACACGTCCGCCAGTTCCGGCCAGTCCCAACGATACGCGTCTAGCACCACAACTTGCCCCCCCGCCGCCGCAAACGCACATAGCTTTTCGGCACCAGCCTTTTCCTCCGCCATCAGCAGGGACGCATTCCAGATGATGACTACATGTTCCCCGACCTTCAGGTCCTCCAGGGTCCTGGTGGTACGGAGAGGCCGGCGAGGTCGCTTCCATTTGAAGTAGCTTACTGCCTCTTCATCGGAGCCCAGGACCACGAACGTCCGCTCGCCCACCTGATCGGAAATCTCCACCGGCTCAATGGCACGGACAAACCGCTGGCTGAGAACCGGCCGACCTTCCATGCCGGTGGTTCGGGCCGTCAGCCAGTAGTTGCCCTCCCGCTGCGGTAAGGCCCACGTCACGGGCGCCTTTATCAGAGAGTCAGGCGCCAGCTCAAACTCGTAGCTCCATCCTGCAAGGGGGTTCTCGAAGCACGCCGCCTCGGGAATGAGCTCGGGATTCTCCCGGGTCAACAGCAGATCGACGTCGACCTTCACCGTCTCGTGTGTTTCGTTGATCAGGCACAGATCCGTGACGACCTTTTGCCCGGTGAGATAGTTGGGGTTGAACAGATCGAGGCTCGCCAGCACGGGGGACAGGCTGCTGTGCCAAGCGGCCGAGAGCGGCTTGGCGAACCCGGCCTTCCACACCTTATCCGTTCGCGTCTTGGTCCAACCCCCATACGCGAAGGGAAAGATGCCATCTATCCGGTGGCGGCGCATCGCCTCGGTGTGTTCCATCCCGAGCTGCGCACAGGCGAGTCGGTCAGCCTGCTTGTCGTCTATGCCCGTCCATCGAACCCCGTGCGCATAATTGTTCATGTACTCGGTGCAAGTCAGTGTCCGCGGCTGGGCATGTCGCATCCAACTCTTGATGCTGCGCAGGAAGCGACCCTCTTCGGTCCAACTGGAGATGTTGCCTATAGGATGTACGTCGTAGTTCTCGGCCGTCCCGGCGTGGTCGCCGGTCCGCATCGTCGGTCGTGTCGGATCCATCCCCAGCACAAAATCGCGGAACGGACCCGTCTCCCACGGCGTGTCATAGTGCGACTCGTTGGACAGCACCCACATAATCACCGACGGATGGTTCCACAGATCGCTCATCCACCCGGCTGCGTCGACCATGCAGTTGCGATGCCAGATCGCATACTCTTGGGGCGTGAGCTTGAAGTTCTTGTTGTTGTACAGCACCGGGAACTCCGCCAGGAACATCGTGCCGTGCTCGTCGGCGATGTCGGCCCATTCCGATGATGGCGGAACCGTGTGTGTGCGGAAAGAGTTCATGCTCATCTCGCGGGCTTCCGTCACCAGATACGGGAGTGTGCTTTCCTTGGGGAACCCTGCCCAGTGACCCGAACCGATAAGATTCGATCCGCGCAGCCACAGGTTCCGTCCGTTGAGTTTGTAGTTGCCGTCGGCAACTTTGATTTCGCGCATGCCGAAGCGAATGGAGACGACATCCAGGACTTGGTTGCCTCGGGTCAGCTTCACATCGGCCGTATAGAGATTCCGCTGCTCGTATGTCCACGGCTTAAAGCCGGGCATGGGCACGTCCAGGAAGAAGTGCTCTCCGCCCAGCGGGTCATCGGTGACGAGGGCGGAGGCGGCGGCTTGGCCCGTACCCATCGGGTCGCCATCGGGCCATGCCCGGACCGTCGCCCGGACCGTCAGGTCCTTGAGTTCCTCGGGCCCAACAGGGGTGACGCGTATTCGGACGGCTTGGTTCGCAAGGTCCGGAATCGCCAGGATCCACTTGAGGTAGGCCCCTCGCGCGAAATCGATCCAGATATCACCGCTGAAGGCGGGCAGGCCGCGGCGGCTCTCGTTGGAAAAGCCGCACGGGATCAGCCAGAAACCGCTGGCGCCTTTGGGCACCGTGCCCGGGCCGTGAATCTTCAACACGATGGTGTTCTTACCCGGCTTGAGCGTGCCGCCGGGCAGAAGTGTCTGATACGGCCCGGTCGGAACATTCCGCCCGACCTCCTGGCCGTTGATATAGGCAACCGCCCCGAAGCGGATGTAGTTCCACCGCAAGACCGCCAGTTGCTCGGCGCGATCTGTGGGTACCTCGAACTGGCGACGGACCCAAACACAGCCCAGTGTTTTCGGCAGACCGCTCTTCCAGTCCTTCTCCTGCCAACCGAGTAACCCGGGCAACGTCACGGGCTTCCACTTCAGTTTCTCCTGGCCGTGCGGAAGCTGGGCTTCTTCGTCTCCCTGGCCGATGGCAAGTTCCCAATCGCCGTTCAGCAGCACGTGGTTCTCCCGGCGGTGCGCACTGGCGAGGCACTCGCCAAGAACAACGCAGACCAGCACAAAAGCAACGGCGAGGCGTTTCATATCCGTTTCCTTTCGTAGATTACATTCCGGCACGACGGACGGTATCCTTATAGGTCCCGCATTGTAAATGATAACGACACAAGTGTGCGAGTCGATCTAAACCCGCCCCACAAACTCTCATCGCCACCGGAGGGTCGCATTTCGCCGCCGATTTGCGTCTGATATACTTCCCGTACGGATGGACAACACCCCGGAAAAGATGGACACAGACAAAATGCCGCTCGGCGAACACCTCGAAGATCTGCGGCGCCGCTTGATCCACGCGCTGATCGCCCTGGCGGTGGGTATGGGTGCGGGCCTGATCTTCGGGCGATGGATCATCGAGCTTCTCAAGTGGCCGTATGCGGTGGCGATGCAGCGGGCCGAGCTGGAGGCGAACCTGGCCGTCCTGACGGCGACGGGGGGGTTGACGGCGTATCTGAAGGTCTCACTGCTGGCCGGGCTCATCCTGGCTGCGCCCTGGATTGTCTATCAGTTCTGGATGTTCGTCTCGGCCGGGCTGTATCCGCGCGAAAGGCGCTACGTCCACCTGGCCGTGCCGTTCTCGGCCGCTCTTTTCGTGGGCGGCGCCGTTTTCTTTCTGGCGGTCGTCGCAGCGCCCTCGCTGTACTTCCTGATCACCTTCAGCAAGTGGCTGGGCGTGCAGGCGGTAATCACGCTCCAAAGCCACATCAGTTTCATGGTCTCGCTGGCCGTGGTGACGGGACTGGCGTTCCAGACGCCCCTGGTGATCCTGATCCTGGCCAAGATGCGCCTGGTCTCGCAGAGGTCCCTGCGACGCTATCGCAAGCACGTGATCGTCGCAATCCTCGCGATGGCCGCTATATTCACCCCGCCGGACATATTCACGCAACTGGCCCTGGGATTACCGATGTATCTGCTGTATGAACTGAGTATCGGCCTGGTGTGGGTCTTCGTGCGAAC
>DAOVQV010000385.1 GCA_030628445.1 Phycisphaerae bacterium
CCTTCCACAGCAAGTACGGGTACCTGACCGCCTGTCCGACAAACGTCGGGACGGGCCTGCGCATCAGCGTCATGCTGCACCTACCGGCGCTGAAGATGAGCGGCGAGATAGAAAAGGTCTTCCGCGCCGCCAGGGACCTTCACCTGGCGATCCGCGGGCTGTACGGCGAAGGGACGGAGGCCAGCGGAGATTTCTACCAGATCTCCAACCAGATCACCCTGGGTAAGACGCAAGAGCAGATCATAGACGAGTTCTGCCGGCAGATAATACCGCACTTCATCGAATACGAGCGCAAGGCCAGGGAATCGCTCATGAGCGACCGCCTCGCAGCCCTGCAAGACAAGGTCTATCGGGCGGTGGCGATTCTGCACGCAGCCCGGACCATCAGCTCCCAAGAGACCATGTACATGCTGTCGCTGACGCGGATGGGTATACATCTCGGTGTCGTCAGCAAACCGGACCTCAAGACAATCAATGAACTGTTTCTTCTGACCCAGCCCGCGCACTTGCAGAGAATACTGAACCGCCAAATGTCGCCGGACCAGCGCGCAGAAGCCCGGGCCACCTTCATCCGCGGGCGACTCGTCCAACCATGACCGAGCCAAAAGACACCAACGAGCGGCAGGCGGTGCGATTGGGAACGGTGGCGGCCGTGGGATTCGAGGACTTCCCGCCGGGCGAGTGGCTCGCCTGCTTCCGCCGGCTCGGGGCCCGGGTCGTCCAGGCATATCGAAACCCCAAGGCCGGGGTAACCGTCGAGCAAATCAAAGACGCCATAGCACAAGGCGAGATGCCCTGCGACTCCCTGCACGGGATATTCGGCGAGCAGTATGATCCGTCCGCCCCAAAGGAGCAAGCCCGCCAGTTCGCCGTCGACACGTTCAAGGCCGAAGGCGAGCTGGCCCTGGCCCTGGGTGGATCGCTGGTGGTGGTCCACTGCTCGACCATACGCCCCGAAGGAGTCAGCACCCAAGAGCGGACCCGGCGCCTGGCGCAACTGGAAAAGTCCATCGCCGAGCTGGGCCGGTTCGGCCACGGCATCGGCGTCAGATACGCCTTCGAGAACCTCCCGGCGTATCACCCTATCGGCTCCGATGTCGCACAGCTGGCGGCGATCCTGGACAAGCTGCAAGCGCCCAGCACGGGAATCTGTTTCGACACCGGCCACGCCAATATGGTCTCCGACGCCGTTGAGGGGCTCGCACAAGTCGGCAAGCAAATGATCTACCTGCACTTCTCGGACAATTCCGGCCGGTCCGACGACCACGACATGCCCACCTGCGGAACATTGGACTGCCAAGCCGTCGCACGCCAGGTTCACCAAATAGGATACAGCGGAACGATGATGCTCGAGGTGTTCCTCTCGGTCGACAGGCTCAAAGAGCTTATCGACGAAGGGTGCGGCGAAAAGCTTGCCGGGATCATGGCCATTGCCAACGGGCAGCAAGACC
>DAOVQV010000093.1 GCA_030628445.1 Phycisphaerae bacterium
ATCCGCTCTTGCTGCTCGGTGAGTCGCCCTCGGATGCTGGTGTTGATTTTCTCCTTGAGGGCCCGCTGGCGCAGGGAATCTATGTAGGTGCACTTGAAGTAGCAACACGTCGTGCCCGGTTTGAACACCATGCGATCGTCCAGGTAACCCAGGTGCTCCCGCAGGTTCGAATACACCTGTGGGTCGGCGTAGCTTTCAACAGATGCGAAGTAGGTGTCGTACCACAGCGAAGCGAGATTCGGGTCGGCGTCAAAGAATACCTTGGGATCGATCCGCACGGAGCTGCGCGGGTTGTAGAGCGCCAGGAGTTTGGGGGCATCGGCCGGGCCTCGGGACGTCAAGTGCCGAATCGCCGGGTCGGTGTTGGCGAATTTCGAGGCCGCCACGAGATTCGTGATCACCGGCTGCCGGCGGACGAAGGCGGAGCCGTACCGCGGGGCGATCTTGTAGTCATCCTGCCCCAGCAGGTGCAACAGCAGCGCTGCAAAGGTATCCAGCTCGGATTGCGACGCGATAGGGCGCATCGAACGCGTGTATTTCGCGATCCCTCGCAGCGTATCCAGCAGCGCCTCGGAGAGCTTATCGTGCTGCCCGCTGCGGTATACCCGCAAGAGCTTGTTCGTGTTGGGCTTTACAGGCCGGGCCGGGCGGGTTCGCCTTCTTGTTGCGGTGGCGGCCTTGCCCATCACGCCACCTCGCCGTTGAACGGCTTTAAGCGGTGGTCGGCGAGGATCATGATCTGCCCGCACTGGATGCCGCGCTGCTTGATCTCCCGGGCGATATCCTTGGCGCGCCACTGGGTGGTGATGATGATAACATCCACCGGGTTCTCCTGGAGGTATTGGGGAGGGCGGATCAGTTGGGCGGTGCGAGGGACATATCGGCCGACCTTCTTGTAGTCCGAGTCGACGACGGTCGGCCAGTCCTCACCGGACAGGTCGAAGGCGTTGAGGAACGAGGCGCCCTTCCCCGTCGCCCCCCAAAAGGCGATCGTCTTTCCCGCCCGGCGCATTCGCCAGAGGGCATCTCGCACGCTGGCTGCCTGCTCCAGAAGCGACTGGCGGTAGGCTTCGGCCCCATCCCAGGTCCGCCCCGGGCGGGTAAGCTTCTTCGCGCGAACGAACGCCACCGTCACCTCGTCGTGGTACGCCGCTCGAAGCTCAAGGATCTCATACCCGGTCTGCTCAAGCATGTTCTGGAAACTGAACTGCGTGAAGTTGGAGGGATGCTCGTACAGGAAATCGTTGATCCGGCCCTGGGCGATGGCGTTGTCGATCCTGGGCACCTCGACCAGGAACACCGGGAAGACGTGGTGGATATTGCACCAGTAGGCGATTTCGGCGACGAACTGTCGCGGCTCGGCCATGTGCTCGATTACGTGCCTGCAGATCAAGAAGTCCGGACGGATCCGAGCCAGATCCCGCATGGGCACGAAGTAGTCCTTGAACACCTCCAGGCCGTTGGCGGCGGCGTTGTCGGACTCGATGCCCGGCTCGAAGCCGATGCAGCGAGCGCCTAGGTGTCGTTCGACCAGCAGCTTGAGAAACCCGCCGTCGCCGCACCCGATATCCACCAGACACTTGGACCGCACGCCGTACTTCTCGACCAGTTCATCGATCAAGGCCTCCAGATGCTCCGTCCATATCGGGGCCTTGTTGTACATGAGGTTGGAATCTTCCTCGTAGGGGATCTGGTAGTAGTCGAAGTCCACGTTGAATATATGTCCGCAGGTGGCGCACGCCCTGAAGTTCATGGGGAATCGCATGGCATTGCGAGCTTCATCTTCCGTGCGGGGAAGCGCCAGGACGGAAAGGGGGTGATCACCCGGGCGATATACCTCATGGGTCAGATGAAACCCGCACGCGATGCAGGCCGCTGGCACGGTAACTCCCTTTACCAATTACCAAAGTCCGTGACGGATCCGTGTCACGAAAGGACCGAGAACATCTTTTGCCTTTGCGTAAATCTCTCCGGCCGCGCCGGTGGACCGCGCAGGGTCCACCGGGCCGCTGACAAGACACACTCCCGTCGCCGGACCCCGAGCGTATTGTTTGGGCCCGGGGATTCCCAGCCCTTGGGGCGTCTTGCCGCTGCGGCTTGGAGCCACTACAATATGTAGTTTCGGCCCATATGGTCAAAACGGATAAGACAATCTCTAAGCGCCCCAAGCGCAAGAAGCTCGTGCGCCGCACCACCGGCGGCGCCGGGTCGGGGCGCCCTCGGTCCGCCAAGACCGCCAGGTCGAACCGCCCCTCGCGTAATCGCCAAATCGTCGTGCTCGGCGCGAAGGAGCATAACCTCCAGAACATCGACGTCCGCATCCCTCGCGACAAGCTGGTGATCATTACGGGGCTTTCCGGTTCGGGTAAGAGCTCGCTGGCGTTCGACACAATCTACGCCGAAGGCCAGCGAAAGTACGTCGAGAGCCTGTCGGCGTACGCTAGGCAGTTTCTGGAGCAGCTGTCCAAGCCGGACGTCGAGCACATCGAGGGCCTCCCGCCGACGGTGGCGATCGAGCAGCGGGCCGGTGCGGGCAGCCCACGCTCCACGGTGGCGACCACGACCGAAATCTACGATTACCTGCGGCTGCTCTTTGCACGCGTCGGTGAGCCGCACTGTTGGGTTTGCGGGCGGCCGATCACGTCCCAGACCGTCAGTCACATGGTCGATCAGATTATGTCCCTGCCCCCCGAGACGCGATTCATGGTCCTTGCGCCGGTCGTGAGGGGCCAGAAGGGCCAGCACGTTGAGCTCTTGCGGCACATTCAGCGGGAGGGCTATGTCCGCGTTCGGGTCGATGGTGAGATATACGACTTAAGGAACACCCCCGAGCTGCACAGGTACAAGAAACACACCATCGAGGTCGTGGTCGACCGGCTCGTCCTGAAGGATTCGGTCCGCATAAGGCTGTCCGACAGCATCGAGACGGCCCTGGGCCTGGCCAATGGCGTGGTTGTGATCTGGCACGAGCGGCGCAAGTCCGACGGCAGCGCGGCGGCCCCCGGCTCACACTGGGAGGACGTTATCTTCAGCGCCACATACGCCTGCCCCAAGCATCCGCAGGTGAACCTTCCGGAGCTGTCGCCGCGCATGTTCAGCTTCAACTCGCCTTACGGCGCCTGCGAGGCCTGCGACGGGCTCGGTACGATCCTGGAGTTCGACCCGGACCTGATCGTCCCCGATCCGACGGTCTCGCTTTCCCAGGGCGCGGTGGACGCCTGGCGGCACGGCGGGAAGCGGATGAACATCTACTACAATCGCCTGATCCGGCGCTTCTGCCGCCGGTATGGCGTCTCGCCCAACATGTCGTACAAGGAGCTGCCGAACAAGATACGCAAGGCTCTGATGGAAGGCGATCCCGACGGCGACTGGGAGGGCGTGGTGCCCAACCTGACGCGCCGCTGGGAGAAGACCACCTCTCAGTACGTCAAGGCGCGCCTGCACTCGTTCCTGTCCGAACAGCCCTGCCGCGGGTGCGGCGGCGCGCGGTTGAGGGATGCTTCCATGGCCGTCACCGTCGGCGAGAAGAACATCCACGACGTAACGGGGATGAGCATCGCCGAGGCGCTGAAGCTCTTTAAGAACCTATCCCTCGATACCGAACGAGCGCAGATCGCCGAGACGATCCTGCGGGAGATTACGCATCGGCTCGGGTTCCTGGTTGACGTTGGGTTGGATTACATCTCGCTGGACAGGACGTCGGCGACCCTGTCCGCCGGCGAGGCACAGCGCATCCGCCTTGCCACGCAGGTCGGAAGCGGGCTTGTCGGGGTCTGCTACGTGCTGGACGAACCGACGATAGGGCTGCACCAGCGCGACAACAAGCGGCTGGTCCGCACGCTGAAGCACCTGCGAGACATGGGCAACACGGTGATCGTCGTCGAGCATGACGAGGAGACGATTCGCTCCGGCGATTATATCCTGGACCTGGGACCCGGGGCGGGGCGGCACGGCGGGCGGATTGTCGCACAGGGCGGGATCGACGATCTGTGCGGGGCCGACGAGTCGGTTACGGGTAAGTACCTCGCCGGGAAGCTGCGGATCCAGACGCCGCGACGGAGGCGCGAAATCTCGCAGAAGCGCTGCATCGAGGTCCGCACCTGCCGCCAGAACAACCTCAAGAGCATCGACGTGAAATTCCCGCTGGGCGGGATCATCTGCGTGACGGGCGTCAGCGGGTCGGGTAAGAGCACGCTGGTGAATATGACGCTGCTGCGGGCGCTCCGGAGGCGCCTGTACACGTCGCGCGACCGGCCCGGTAAGTTTGACAAGATCCTCGGCGTCGGGAAGATCGACAAGGTCATTGAGATCGACCAATCGCCGATCGGCCGGACGCCGCGGTCCAACCCGGCCACCTACACAGGCGTCTTCGACCTGATTCGCCAGCTGTTCACAAAGACGCGCGAGGCGAAGATACGCGGATATAAACCGGGCCGGTTCAGCTTCAACGTGAAAGGCGGACGCTGCCAGGCGTGCCAGGGCCAGGGCACCAAGCGGATCGAGATGCACTTCCTTCCGGATGTCTACGTCACCTGCGCCGAGTGCAAGGGCGCCCGCTACAACCGCGAGACCCTGGAGGTCCGCTATCGTGGTAAGAACATCGCCGACGTGCTTCAGATGCGCGTCGAGGAGGCCCTGAGCTTCTTCGAGAACTTCCCGAAGATAAAGCAGCTGCTGCGGGCCCTGAACGACGTGGGTATGGGTTACATGCAGCTGGGTCAGAGCTCAACGACGCTTTCGGGGGGCGAGGCCCAGCGCGTCAAACTCGCCTCGGAGCTGGGGAAGACCGCGACCGGCCATACGCTGTACGTGCTGGACGAGCCGACGACGGGGCTGCATTTTGCGGACATCCACAATCTCCTGCGCGTGCTGAACCGCCTGGCCGATATGGGCAACACGATCATAGTGATCGAGCACAATCTTGACGTGATCAAGTGTGCTGATTGGATCATCGATCTGGGACCTGGCGGAGGGGACGCCGGCGGGAAGATCGTCTCCGAAGGGACGCCCGAGCAGGTCGCCGCCTGCGCCAAATCCTACACGGGCAAATTCCTCACCAAACGTTTCGTCCGCGAAGCCCAACTGGCCTGAACGGTCTGAGCATCGGACCGTACCAGCCGCGAGCGCAAAGCGAGCGGATAGGTCTAAGCGAGCGGACCGCTTCACTGATTCAGCACGTATTTCACCGCAGCTCGTACCGCCTTCGGGGAATTTAAGTATCGCGTGCTGCCGTGTCGTGTCCACCAACGACGACGGGATGGGGCCGGCGTCCTTTCATTCAACAAGCGGCTGGCCCAAGTCTTGAAGTACGTCATCACCCTTTCCGGCGCCACATCGCCGGGGGCCACAACCAAATGAACATGATTAGAACGGACGTTAAGAGCGGGTAACTCCCATCGTCTGATTCCACAGCATTGCTCTATCGCCTTGGCGACGATGTTACGTTGTGAGGCAGTGAGGATGAGGCTGGTTCCTTTGAGCGATTTCTTCGCGGACGCCTCCAGGCTTGGGCTTGCTTCTCTGAATGGGACGTGCCATGCGCCGTCGCTGTGATGCACCCATCCGCGTGAATCGCCGGGTAGCCAGCTTCCATATGTGGTCCAGGTGAGGAGGTAGGCGAGTGGCCTTGGCATTGCGTTGATGTTTCTTTCAATCTCAGGTCATGGCGCAAGTGCTCGGACATTGTTGTCCGCTCGCTTAGCGCTCGCCCAAAAACTTATCCGCTCGCTTAGCGCTCGCGGCTGGTTGCGCGCCGGTGCTTTGATCTGCTCAACCTCTGATTTGCTCCTTGATCTTGTCCCGACAGAACCAGATCAGCAGGAAGACGGGCAGGGCCAGGTCCATAAGCTTGTAGGCGAGCGTGTGGAACAGGAAGCTTCCGGACACCGCACCCGTTGTAGGGTCGAAGCACAAGCCTATCTGCTCGCCCGAACTGACGACGACATAGACAATGTAAAAGACCGACCAGATCATCAGATTGAACCGTGCGCTGCGCCGGCGACGGATGAGCGACACAGCCGCCAGAACCAAGGTGACGACGAATCCTAGGTCCCAAATGTGCCGGCCAAGTCCGATTTGGGCCGGCAACTGCCAGAGGCGAGTGTGCCCGTCACCCATGACGGAGATTGCCCAGAAGGTCTGCTCGATGATCGGCCGCAGGAGATTCATCCCCATAACCACAATCGCCACGACGCCCACCACAACCGGCCAGGCGGGGCCCCGCTGACCTTCCTGCGCGGCCGGGTTGTCGTCGGAAGTTAAAGCATTCTGGTTCGTTGACATTTATCCCTCTGCCGTTGGACCTGCTGCGCGCCGATCCGGATGTGCTTACCACCCGCCAGCCATCCGAGTTCGCCGGCGACGAGGCGCAAACTCCTCCCTTCGGGGGCGAGCGGACGTTCTTCTCGCGTCAACGCGCCACGGGTTCGCCGAGGATCTTCTTGAGCTGCTCGAG
>DAOVQV010000098.1 GCA_030628445.1 Phycisphaerae bacterium
AGACTACGCCCATCTGTCCTATGAACGCCTCTTTGGCGGCCATCGAACCCAGCAACGCCGTGGAGATTTTCCAGTCAAACCCGCATGGCTTCATGACCGGTGCCATGAACCCGCCAAGCCTCCCTATCGCCGAGTGAGTGAGCTTCGCCCGGTGGATCGCCGCCTGGGTGTCTTGTCCTTCAGCTTGGGCCTGGCGGGCGATTTGCTGCTGCTGTTGTGCGGATAAGACGGGCCAGGTCTTCAACGCCCAAAGCACGATGACGACGGCGAGGATGATCGTCCCGGCCTTTTTTATGTACTGCCATGTCCGCTCCCATGTATGCACGAGCAACCCGCGCAGCGCGGGGAGGCGGTAGGGCGGCAGCTCCAGGATGAACGGGGTTACCTCGCCGCGGAAGATCGTCGCACGGAAGATCTTGATGCAGCAGGCGGCCAGGACGATCCCGAGCATGTAAATCCCGAACAGTATCAGCGCCTGGTTGGTTATCTGGATTACCCCCAGCAGGCGGAAGAGCACGCGCGGCCGGAAGAAGGCGCCCAGGATCAGGACGTAGACGGGCAGACGGGCCCCGCAGCTCATCAGCGGTAAGGCGAGCATCGTCGTCAACCGATCGCGGCGGGTCTCCAGTATCCGCGTAGCCATCACCGCCGGGACGGTGCACCCGAACCCGATCAACATGGGTATAAAGCTCTTTCCGTGCAGCCCGATCTTGTGCATCAGTTTGTCCAAGATAAAGGCTGCTCGGGCCATGTACCCTGAGTCTTCCAGGATTGCGATGGCGAGGTACAGCAGCATGATCAGCGGCGCAAACGACATGACCGCTCCGACTCCCTCGATAACACCATCTGCAAGCAGGCTTACCAAGAGGCTGTCGCCCGCCGGCGCGAGGGACCTGGCGCTGTCCGCCAGGGCCTCCTTCCAGCCGTCCAGGACCTGCACCATCGGGTTACCCAGTCTGAAGGTCAGCTGGAATACCAGGTACATCGCCACGGCGAAGACGGGTACGCCGACGAACCGGTTGGTCAGGACCGCATCGATCTTGTCGCTGAGGGCATGGCGGGCCTCGACGGTGCGCTTGACCGCCTCGGTGCAGGCGCCGGAGATGAACCCGTATCGTCTATCGGCCAGTATTATCTCGCAGGAGTCGCCGCAGACCCTCTCGATGTGCGTTCGCAGGCGGCGCGCCTCGGTGAGGATCTTCTCGGCCCGCTGTCCGCAGAGCTTGTTGAGGCGTTTGATCGTCTCGGCGTCGCCCTCCAGTAGTTTGACCGCGAACCAGCGCTTGCGGGCCTCGAGGTCAGTTTCTCGGGCGAGCATATCTTCCAGCTGCGACAGATGCGGCTCGATCTCGCTTCCGTAGTTGGGTTGTTGTTGGGTTTTCACCGCAGCATCGCGCTGTTGGGCCGCCGCGACGGCTGCGCTGAGCAGATCGTCTATCCCGGTGCCCTTGTGCGCGACCGTCGGGACGATCGGGACGCCCAGAAGCTGCGAGAGCTTCTTGTTGTCGATGCTGTAACCTTGCGCCGCGGCGAGGTCGGATTTATTGAACGCCAACACCAGTGGGGCCGACAGCTCGATGAACTGTGTCGCCAGGTAGAGGTTCCGCTCCAGATTGGACGAGTCGATGATGTCGACGACGACGTCGGGGCTTTGCTCTATGACGAAGTTGCGGGCGACCACCTCTTCGATGCTGTAGGGTGTCAGGGAGTATGTACCGGGCAGATCAACCACGTTCAGCTCTGTCTCGTGGTGCTGGGCCAGGCCCTCCTTCTTCTCGACAGTGACGCCGGGATAATTCCCTACGTGCTGGCGCGAGCCGGTTATGGCGTTGAAGATCGTTGTCTTACCTGAGTTGGGATTCCCCGCCAGTGCGATTGTGAATCGTGGTTTGCTCATCAGTGGTTTGTTCTCCCGCTCGTCGGACGAACCATGATCCGATGCACCATTCCGCGGCCGAGCACGAAGCGGGCGTTCTTCAGAGAGATGATCAGCGGGCCTGGGTGGTCCCTCCCCAGCACGGTGAAGCGAACGCCCGGCCTGATGCCCATCTCGGCGAGACGATGTTGCAGGCCCCTACCGGCCCGGGCGCAGACGAACTCGACCTCCTGCCCCGTCGCCACAACCGCAAGGGGTACAGCTGATCCCCGATCCGGTGGGCGCGGCGGCGATCCCTCCCCCCCCGTCGGTTCATTTGGCGTCGTGTGGGTCATTTCAAGATCTTTATCACCTCATGCAGCGGCGCCGCCTGGTTCGCCGGCCTTCTCGTCACCAGTCTCCAGACAATACTTCTCAAACGCCTCAGACACCCCTTGCTCCCAGAACTGCGATTCTTGAACGAACCGGGCGAACTTGCTGAGCCTGCTGAGTACGACATCGTCGACGCCGTGTTCCATGCGGCAGGCGTTGGCGTCGGCGCGCCGCTCGTCAAGGTGGAGGACCTCCGTCAGGAAACTGCGAATGACCTGGTGCCGCTGGCGGACCTGCTGCGCCGCGGCCCTACCGCGATCCGTCAGCGTGATGACCTCGTAGGGGTCGTAGTTGACCAACCGTCGCTTCGAAAGGGCCCGCAGGGCCGCCGTGACCGACGACATCGAGACGCCCAGACGTTTTGCAATGTCGCGCACGCGGGCGACCTGCCCTTGGGCGGACAGCTCCAATATCGCCTCGAGGTAATCCTCGAGCGAGCCGCTAAGGTCCTTGCGTCCCTTGGGTTTCGCTTTGGGCCTTGTCTTGGAGATCGTCAATCCTACCGTTCCGACGAGCCCGCCGGATAAGGGATTAGAATCAGTTAAGTTCGACCTATCAAACTTTCTATCGACAGACTAACAAACTTTGGCCAATAAAACAAGCACTGATTCCACTTTTCTGCTCTTGGTGGGTAAGGATGGCTTATGCCTTGCTGCTGCGTAAGTTACCTGATCTGCCGTGCCAGGGCATCGGCGGCGTTTTGGGCCTGACCGTCGATTTTCAGCAGGTACCAACTGACCAGGACACCCAAGCCCGGATCTCGTGAAGTGGGTCGGTTGAGGATTGCTCGCAGCTTGGCGGCCGCCTCCGGGTCTGCGAAGTACCCCAGCACCAGCGCTGCGTTGGTCGCCGGTTGTTCGTAGGGACTTGCGAGAAACGGCCGCGCTAAGCTACAAACGGCGCGGTTCTGCGACTGCAGCAGGCCGGCCGTGACTACTCGCGTTATTGTGCTGTATCGGCGCGACAGAATCTCTTTCAATCCAGCCATCGCCGCCGGCGTGTCCAAGTCGGCCAGGATTCCCGCCGCAGTCGCCGCCAGGTGGTGTTCCGTCTCGGGCCGGGGAGCATTCGGTTCAACCGAGCGGATGTAATCCAGAAGCGCCTCGGTGTAGAAACCTGCCGCCTCGCGGTCGGCGTCGATGTCCTGTCGCGCGCGGCGAAGAATCCCGTCAACTACGATCGGGTGTCCAAGCTTCATTGCAGCGGCGACGGCCTGGGCTGCCTTCTGTCCGCCCTCCGTCCGAGCCAGCTCAAACCGCGCCATCAGACCCAGCGCGTCGTCGTGGGCGGCGATCGCCTCCAGATGGACCCTGGCGTCGTCGCAGTCGGCGAGTATCGCCAACACCTGCGTGCGGAAGACCAGGTCCGGCGACTTGCCTATCGCTTCTCGCATCGTCGCCGAGGCCTTGGGCGAAATAGCCGCGTATGCCATATACGCCCGCAGCCTCAGTGCTTTCGATCCCGTCCGGGCCACACGCTCGACCAGCTCGGCGGCGGGGGAGACCTTCCCTCGCTGGATCTGCTCGAGCATAAGCTGCTTCAGAAGCTCGCCGGTGTCTGCACCGCACAGGACTTGGCCGATCGGGGCCAGCTGATCGGTGTGCCCGAGCATCAGCAGGGCGATTCTCGCCAGGTTTGCGGTGGCGGGGTCCGCCGAGCCGCTTAGGTCTTGCAGGACATCCGCCGTTTGCAGGATCTGCCCTTGCTGCGCCAGCGCGCAGGCGGCGAGGCAGCGGATCCTTTCGTCGTCGGCGCCCAGCGCTTCGGTGAGGTCATCGGCCGAAATCGCATCGAGGGCTATGAGGTGTCCCAGTGCCTGGCGGCGAACCTGAACCGACAGATCGCCCTTGAGCCGCTCGAGCATCACCGGGGCGGCGTCCTTACCCAAGACCCGCACCAGGGCCCTCATCGCCAGCTGTTTGCACTGAGGGTCGCCCCCGCGCGCAAGGGCTCCCAGCGGCGCGGCCAGTTCCTTGTCGCCGGTGGCTGAAAGGGCCGCCAGTACTACTTCCAGCCGGTTCGGGTCTGTCTGCCGCAGTGCGTCAACCAGGTACGCTTGCGGATCGTGCCCTTGGTCGCCCGGCCCCGACGCGACCGGAACAACGGCGACCAATAGCGAAAGTAAGTAACTCAAAACCTACCTCGTATCTGGTGGCGGCGTGTTTCGGCCGCCAGCGCTGCACACATGACCGATATGAATTCGGCGTTGATCATCGCTATTGCAGTTGCGTCGTGGCCTCTTGCTTTCTTGGTCGATTGTTTTGGCGCCGGTTTATGTTCGGCCCTTCAGGTTACTTGATCTTACCCGGAAAGGAAACGCCGAATCGCCGCTCGGCCCCATTCGGCGTTATCAAGAGGCGGTACCCTTCGGGCCTGATGAATTTGCCTTGGAATCCGCTTCTGTCGCGGTTCGCGTGGGGGTGGTGCTGGGATTGGTGCTTGTGTTGGATATCTGCTCGAGGGGTACCAGCAGTTGGGCAGGGGCGGTTTGGGCTGGGTGTTGAGCTTGGGCGTCGGTGCGGGCGGCGAGTGTTCCCTCGCTGAGCAGGGCAAGGGCGGCCTTGCGGGCGGTCTCGACGTTGGTTCCCTCGGCCAGTTCCGCCAGGCGGTTCGCCATCTCGCTGACGCACGCGGCGGTCTTGTGGGAGGCGACGGCTGCGGCCAGTTGCTCGTCCAACCTCAACTGCTCCCGTAACCGCTTCGAGTTCAGGGCCCTCCGCAGTTGGTAGGGATGACCTTCAAACAGTTCCATGATCTGGGCGGAGGTCTTACCTTCTCGTATCCACTTCAACAGTTCCATGTAGCTTGGCATTAGCTGCTCCTTGTGATCTTCGCTGCGTGGGGGGCGCCGGATTGGGTCGGTCCCCGCCGCCGAAAAGCGGTATGTCCTTCCACCCTTACAGGGCGCGACAAGCTTTGCGCGCGCACGGAGGGTTGTTTTTCGGATGGGTCGCGGCCGAACTCATGGCCTGGCCGGGAAAAGAAAATTGTGAAGAAAAATCGCTATCGCGGTGTCGCCTTGCGGCCGTGCGCGCGCAGTCGTGGTTTTCGGCCTGCCAAGTCCCGGCCTTATCCGAGGATGGACAGGATTGTCACGGCGATGGAGAAGTAGATCACGATTCCCGAGACGTCCATCAACGACGCAAGAAACGGGGCGCTGGTGACGGCTGGGTCCAGTCCGAGCTTCTTGAACAGGAAGGGGAGCATCGAGCCCGCCAGGTTCCCAAACGTCACCGCCACGACCATTGCCAGCGCAACGGCCACGGCGATTCCCGCTGGCCGTCCGAAAAGCAGCACGGTGAAGTAACCCAACGCGCCCAGTGTTACGCCAAGCGTAACACCTCGCATCAATTCGCGCCGCAGGACCCGCGACCAATCGGCCAGGGCCATCTCCTGCAATGCCAACCCGCGTATCATAAGCCCGGCCATCTGCGAACCGGTGTTCCCGGCCGGGGAGTTGATCAGCGGCATGAACAGAACCAAGACCGCAAACTGGGCCAGGTGCTCAAATGACGTCAGGGCGACCGTGGTCATCATCTGTGCCATCAGCAGCAGGATAAGCCACGGAAGGCGCTTTCGGATCATCCCCAAAAAGCTCGTCCCGAAGTAGCTGTACTCCAGCACGCCCATTCCGGTGATCTTCTGGAAGTCCTCGGTGCCCTCTTCCTCGGCGACGTCCATCACGTCGTCGACGGTAACGATTCCGACCAGCACGCCCAGACCGGTGACTACCGGTAAGGCGACGGCGTCGTATTTTCTGAACAACTCCACGGCCGGTTCGCGGTCGTCGGAGGCGCGAAGCGCCGCGACCACCCTGTTGTCCATGATGTCGCTGGCGCAGGCGGCGGTTGGCTCGGCCAGGACGAGTTGCTCGAGTGTAAGCTCGTCGATCAGCTTACCGTTCTCGTCGATAACGTAAATGACGTTGAGCGTTTCCTTGTCGGGCCCCACCTTGCGGATATGTTCGAAGACCTGCTGTATCGTCCAGTCGGCGCGGACGGCTAGGTACTCCGGAGTCATCAGCCTTCCGATGCTGTCCTCCGGATATGCCAGCAGACTGCGTGCGATCTGCAATTCATCCCCGCGCAGTGTATCCAGCAGCTTTTGGGCAAG
>DAOVQV010000232.1 GCA_030628445.1 Phycisphaerae bacterium
CGTGCTTGCAATGAATACGCTCACCCCCGTTATCGACGTGGTCTGGCGTCCGAGGGTGTTCGGACAGCGGCGTTGGTGGCGGCGGGCGCCAAAGGCGACGTAGGGCACTTAACGGGAATGTGTAGCGGGTCTAGACAACGGGCTTTTTCCTCCGCTGTCGCAGGGCTGCTGCAAGGCCCATCCACCCCGCGGCCGCGGCGACACTCACAAGGGGCGCCACTGGTGCGCGAAAACGCGGGTGGTTCGCCGGACCCGGAGCCGAAGCGGCCACCACAAACATCAGCAGCATCAACCAGCTCGCCGCGGACATCCGCCGGCGAAGGCGGCCTATCAAACAAAAGACGACCCCTGCGTACCTCACCGCCAGAATCCCCACCATCGGCGCCGCCAGCGCAGCCGCCAGCGCACTTTCGCCGAAGTAGTTCCTCGCCGCCGCAAGCACGCCGTCGGTTTGCAGCACCTCCAGCGTGCCCCGCTCACCGGTCGTGACGGAGGCGATCTCCAGGACGTCCGTCGCGGCGGGAAGGAAAAACGCCCCCGTGCCCCGCATGTGAACCGCTGCGAATGTCCCCGGATGCTGGATCATGATCCGCATCGCTTCGCTCTTGCGATACTGGATCCGCCCCCCGACGGTGAACTGTCGCCCTACGAGTTCGTCGGCCTCGGCTTGACGCATTCGCCGCCGGGCCTCCGATTCGCTAATATCTTCGGCGGCGGCGATCGTCTTGGGAGCAGACAGTGCGTACATGCTTTCGACGGCAAAGCTGGAGAATCCCAGATACCCGGTCCGGACTGCATTGCGCACCACCCAGGGCGTCAACAACCCAAGGACGATCCCCGCAAACGCCCCCGCACGACGAAACCGCTTAGGCCGCCATAGCAGCACACACACAAAGACCGCCGCAAAGACCGCCCCTACCGGCCGAACGTAACAACCAGCCCCCAGCATCGCCGCCGAGCCCACCAGCGACCACCACTTCCCGCTCTTGAAGTGATGAACCACAAGCAGCACCGACAGCGTAACCAGCAGCGCAAAGAGACCGTCGGAGAGGATTCGCAGGCTTGAGACGACCGCCACGACGCAGATCGCCTGAAGGGCGCCCGCCCAAAGCCCGGCCCTGGGGCCCAAAAGCATCCACGCCAAAAGAGAAGTCAAATAGACCAACAGAACATCAATCCCAACCTGCAAAACCGCCGCCGCCCGCCACCAGGACGCACCGAAGCCCATCCCCACCAGCAGAAAGCCCGGATACCCCGGCGTGCGGAATACCTCGGCCCGCCCGGCGCGTTCGAATCGGCCGGTCTGGGCGAGGTTCTCGCTAAGCCGGATGTAACCGGCGGAATCCGGTTTGAGCAGGGCCTGGGGGCGACCCCACGCCGTCACCAAAAGCCCCACCCGCACACCCGCCGCCACAACGAGTATCAGACATAGATACCGCTTGTTCATCGTAACCCACATCGTAAAAACCGCAGCGCGCCGATACAATGGTCTGTCGTGCAGCAAACACTCCTGGTCAACGAGATCTTTCTGAGCATTCAAGGCGAGTCGTCACACGCCGGGCGCCCTTGTGTGATGGTCCGCCTGACCGGATGCAACCTTCGCTGTAGCTGGTGCGACACGACCTACGCTTACGAGCAAGGCGACCCTATGAGCCTGGGCGACGTGCTGCGGCGCGTCGCGGAGCTTGGATATAAGCGTGTGGAGGTCACCGGCGGCGAACCGCTTACCCAACCGGCGACACCGGACCTGCTAAGGGCCCTGTGCGACGCCGGGTGCGAGACGCTCCTGGAGACGAACGGCTCGATCGATATCAGCCCCCTCGATCCGCGCGTGGTGAAGATAGTGGACTTCAAGTGCCCTTCCAGCGGGCAGGCGGACGCGAACATGTGGGCCAACCTCGCATACCTGTCCGCGCGCGACGAGGTTAAGTTCGTGATCGCCGACCGCGACGATTACCTCTTCGCACGCGAGGCGATCGGCCGACCTGAGCTTCGGGGCAGGCCGGGGATTACCTTCTCGCCGGTACATGGTAAACTTCCGGCGGCCCAACTGGCGGAATGGATCCTCGCCGACGGTTTAGACGTGAGGCTGGGCTTGCAATTGCATAAAATCATCTGGCCGGACAAGCATCGCGGTAAGTGATGGATCCCGATCCAGAGTTTGCAGGGCATAAGACAAATGCATGTTGAACTGGTGAAGACATTTCGATTCGAGGCGGCGCACTCGCTTCCACACGCCCCTCACGGGCATAAGTGCAAGAGGCTTCACGGGCACAACTATCGCATCGACGTCCACGTGGCGGGCGACGTCGATCCCAAGACCGGATGGGTGATCGACTTCGGCGAAATCGGCGCGATCGTCAGGCCCATTGTCGAGACCCTCGACCACCATCTGCTGGATGACATCCCCGGTCTGAGTAACTCGACCAGCGAACTGCTGGCCAAATTCCTGTGGGATCAGATATCGCCGGATCTGGCGCAGCTTTCGGCGATCACGGTGTGGGAATCGGACACTTCCCGCTGCACCTATCGCGGGCGGTGATAAGGCGCGGGGCGTCGGCGCCGTCATGCTTATCGAACGCTTTGAAGCCCAAAGAAGCGTATCGCATTTCGGGTGGTAAGCTCGGCGAGGGCGTCGGGGCTGATTCCACGCACCGCGCCCAAGGATACCGCGATGTGGGCGACGTGCCCCGGCTCGTTCGTCCTGATCTTCCGCACCGGCTCGGGACTAAGGTATGGCGCATCGGTCTCGATCAGCAGCTTCTCGTCGGGCACGATGGCGGCCGCCTCACGCAAATACGACGTGTTCTTGAACGTCACGATCCCCGAAAAGCTTATCATCGCGCCGATATCCAAGACGCGGCGAAGCTGATCGGCCGATTCTGTGAACGAGTGAAAGACAACCCGCCCACCGTCGGCGCCGCTTTGGCCGATGAGCCCAAGCGTATCATCGAACGCCTCTCGCGTGTGGACGACAATAGGCTTGGCGAGCTTCCCGGCGAGGGCCAACTGCTCGGCGAAGATGCGCTGCTGGTCCGGGCGGGGCGAGAAGTCGTGGTGATAGTCCAGGCCGATCTCGCCGATAGCGACGTTCTTCGGATCGGCCGCGAGCTGCTCAATTCGCTTCAGGTAATCGGGCGGTGCGTCCTTGGCGTCATGGGGGTGCACGCCCGCGGCGAAGAACACATCGCCATTGGTTCGTGCGATCCCAGCAGCACGTTCGGACTCGCTGACGTTCCCACTGGCGCACACAAACCCGACCACTCCGGCCGCCCGCCCGCGGTCCAAGACCCCCGCCAGCTGAGACTGCAACCGGGGGTGACAAAGATGGCAATGTGTGTCAAGAAGTTTCATCGGCCCTCAAAACGCATCCGGGATA
>DAOVQV010000208.1 GCA_030628445.1 Phycisphaerae bacterium
CCCTTATCAGGGGCGCGCTCTAACCAGCTGAGCTACAAGCCCTCACTAAGACGACTATACCCCCTCTGGATCCCCCTCCCAGCCCAGCCTATTCATCCTACGCCGCGCAGGGTGTCAGTCAATATCTTCTCGGCAATCGGGGGGATTTTCTCCAGGTCAGATGCAATGTCCCCATCGCAAAACGCTATCAGCGCCGCCTTTTCTTGCGCTTGGCGCGTTCTTTCTTGGACAGCCGCTTCGATCGCTGTTTGACCTTGAACTTGGGCATCCCGCCGCCCAGGCCCGCCTGACCCATCTGCTGAGCGAACTTCATTCGGTCTCGCGTGCCCATCCCGGCCATCTGCTTCATCATCCCCGAGGCCATGTTGAAGCTCTTAATCAGGCCCGAGACTTCCTGCGGTTCGGTCCCGGACCCGCGTGCGATCCGCCGACGGCGAGACGCCTCGACGATCGCCGGATCGGCGCGCTCGGCGGGTGTCATGGAGCGGATAACTCCCTCCATTTGCGTCATCTCGCCGCCTTCGATCTGCATCGCGTCCATCTGACCAGCCGCCCCGGGCATCATCTTGAGGATTTCCTTCAGCGGCCCGACCTTCTGGAGCTGTTTCATCTGGCCGAGGAAGTCATCGAGGGTGAGGCGGCCCTTGGTCATCTTCTCCTGGAGCTTTGCGGCCTGGGCCTGGTCGAGCTGGGCCTGGGCCTTTTCCACCAACGTCACGACGTCGCCCATACCCAGGATGCGACCGGCCATGCGGTCCGGGTGGAACTCCTCCAAGGCGTCGAGCTTCTCGCCCACTGTGAGGAACTTAATGGGCTTTCCGGTGACGGCCTTTACCGACAGCGCCGCGCCGCCGCGGGCGTCGGAATCGAATTTCGTAAGTATCACGCCGTCCAGTTCCAGACGCTGGTTGAACTGGCCGGCGGAGTTGACCGCGTCCTGGCCGGTCATTGCGTCGCACACCAGGTACATCTGGTGGGGCTTCACGGCCCGGGCGATATCCTCTGCCTGGGCCATCATCTGGTCGTCGATGTGAAGCCTCCCGGCCGTGTCGATAATCACTACGTCGTGCTCGTTATCCTCAGCCCAGTTGACGCCTTCCCTGGCGACACGGACGGGGTTGGTCTCACCGTCGACCTTGAAGAATCCGGCCCGGGCCTGCTCGGCCACGATCCTGAGCTGTTCGACGGCGGCGGGTCTCTGTAAATCGCAGGCCACCAGCACCGGACGTTTGCCCTGCGAGATAACGTATCTGCCCAGCTTCCCGCAGGCGGTCGTCTTTCCCGAGCCCTGCAGACCCGCGACCATGATGATTGTCGGCGGGGGGCTGACGTAATAGATCCGCGAATCGACCGGGCCCATCAACTCGACCAGCTCGTCGTGGACGATCTTGATCATCACCTGACCGGGATGAAGAGACTTGATAACCTCGGACCCGAGTGCTTTTTCGGCCACGTCGTCGCAGAACTTCCGGACGACCTGAAGGTTGACGTCAGCCTCCAAAAGCGCCGTGCGGACCTGCCGCATCGCCTCGCGGACGTTATCCTCGCTGATCCGTCCCCGCCCCGAAAGCCGCTGCAAAACGCCCGTCAGTTTCTCCGTCAGTACCTCGAACATGGGATGATAAGAATAGCAGATTCACGCCATTTGCAAAAGGCGCTGGGGGGGATCTGGGGGGTGGCATCCTGAGACGCAAGGAGTATGATGTCAGGGCCGTTAGGTAAGGATCTCGTGATGCAACCCAAGCAGGAATTCAAGCCTCTGTGCGAATACATCGCCGCGCTGCCTGTCTTCTCCGACCACGAGCACCATCTGTCCGATGAATTCTTCACCCATCCGGTTACGCTGGACGTGCTTATCAACAGCTCCTGCGTCCGATGGACGGGGTTCGGGTGCGACGGTTCGGTCGAGGCCCGCCGGGCGCTTCTGGCGAATGTCCGTTACAACTCATATTTCGTTTGGTTCCAGAAGGGCGTCCAGCAGCTGCACGGCATCGAAGAGCCGATCTGCCTGGACAATTGGGGTGCGGTCTCGGCCAAGATCGCCCATCGCTACGCCACCGATCCCCAGTTCCACTGGCGGTCGCTGAAAGAGGCGGGCTATGAGCGAATGATCCTGGATACCTACTGGGACCCGGGCGGGGACGACGGGCATCCGGACTTGTTCGTCCCGACGTTCCGGATCGACAAGTTCATGTATGGGTTTCACGGCGAGTCGGTCGCGCCGGACGATTTCGCTGTCTGGGCCCGCTACGGGTTTGAGGGTGGCAGCATGGACGAGTTCGTCGAGAACATGCGCGGAATCATTCGCGAGCGATTCGAACAGGGCAAGGTCGCAGCCTTCAAGTGCGCCGAGGCCTATAACCGCCACATCAACTTCCAGCCGGACGACAAGGACGCGGCAGAAGCGGCCTTCGGGCTCAGCCCCAAGACAATCTCCCATGAGCAGTTCATCGCCTTCGGTAACTACATCTTCAATCGTTGCTGCGAGCTGGCGGCCGAGCTGGACGTGCCCTTCCAGGTCCATACGGGGCTGGGACAGCTTGCAGGCTCGGCCCCGATGAATCTGGAGGCGACCATCGCACGGCATCCCAAGACCCGCTTTGTGCTGTTCCATGCGGGGTTTCCCTGGACGCACCAGGTGGCGGGCCTGGCGCACAACTACCGCAACGTGCTGCCGTCGCTGACCTGGACGGCCACTACTTGCACCTCCGCAGCCGTGCGGGCATTGCACGACTTCATCGACGTGGGCACCTCAATCAATGAGATTACGTGGGGGTCCGACTGCTGGGTCGCCGAAGAATCCGTCGGGGCGATGCTCGCCTGGCGGTTCGTGGTGGGAAAGGTCCTCACCGAGCGGATCGCAGACGGGCTGATCTCCCCGCGCCAGGGCGAAGACCTGGCCAGGAAACTGATGTACGAAAACGGCAGATATGTCTACCGCTGTTAGTACACTGTCCCGGTAATACTGCCGGGCTCTGACTTGCGGCGAACACGCCCGCCAATACGCCGCCGAGGAAAAACGCGAGAAAACCATCATCATGAAACGTCTGAAAGACCTGGGGTATTTCTAGAGCAGTTAACGACATAATGTAGCGATTTGCTCGTAGGCGAGGACAAGGCTGGGGAGGAAGGCGAAGCAGATCCCGTCGGGATCGATGCAGCCTGACGAAGCCAGCCGACGCCGCAGGCAGAGCAAACGCTACAGAATGGTGTTAAGTGCTCTAGGCCTTCGGTTCGATCACCTGATCGGGGCGGAAGGTGGACCTTTGAAGAGGCCCGAGAACATGGACGAGAACGTCCTTGGAACAAACATTTGTCCGAAGGATTTCGACACGGCAAGGCGGATGCACGGAAGGCACTTTGCCCGATACATGCTTGCTGCCGGTCACGCACGCGGGCTGCGGGTACTCGATGCGGCGTGTGGGAGCGGGTTCGGGACTGCATACATAGCAACGGCAGCGGAATCAGTGCTGGGACTGGACCTTGACAAGAATCTGATCGATTGGTCCCGGAAGTACTTCATGGGTCCCAACGTTCGCTTTGAACCTCACGATCTGCATGAACCGATCAACACCAGCACCCCGTTCGATCTCGTCATCAGTTTCGAAACGCTGGAACACGTTCGCGATCCGGATCAATGCCTCGCCAATTTTGTTGATGTGCTCATCGAGAGGGGGACGGCGATAATATCCGTCCCCAAC
>DAOVQV010000315.1 GCA_030628445.1 Phycisphaerae bacterium
AAACGGCGACGGAATAAATAGACGTCGCATCCGTTCCTGTCAAGAAATGACAAAAGCGTGCTTCTGCTGACCGCGCCGGAGGCACGCCAAATACAACTCGCGCGGATTGAGGAGACTTGCTGTGCCGAGAACTGGCGAAAAACCTGGCAAAGGATTGTACAAGTGCACGAACTGCGAACAGACCATCAGACTGGATGACGATAGTGATACTCTCCCTCCCTGCCCCAGTTGCAATGGAACCGAGTGGATCAAGATAGGTTAAGGGAATACCGGGCCCCCACGGAACTCATCGGGTCGGTCGTCGGCGTTTCTTGCGGGCCTTGGTCGACAGGCGGGCCGGGCCGATTTTTTCGCCTTGGGGCGCTTCGGGTGGTTCGCTTTCGCCCTTGATGTCTTGGATACGGTCGCGCAGCTCGGCCGCCCGTTCAAACTCCAGCTTCCCGGCGGCGGCGTGCATCTCGGCCTCCAGCTCGGCGAGCAGCTCGGTCGTGTCGTATTCGCGGTGGGAGGCGTGAATTGCGTGGCGTGCGACGCGCCGGGCGCTGAGCTGATCGGCCAGGGCGGTGCGTATCGCCTTGTGGATGGTCTGGGGCGTGATGTTGTTGGCCTCGTTATACGCCACCTGCATCTGGCGGCGGCGGTCCGTCTCGTCGATCGCCGTCCGCATCGCTTTGGTGATCCGGTCGGCGTACAGATACACCTTCCCGTTGACGTTGCGGGCGCAGCGGCCTATCGTCTGGATCAGGCTAGTCGCCGACCGCAGGAACCCCTCCTTGTCGGCGTCGAGTATCGCCACAAGCGAGACCTCCGGTAAGTCGAGGCCCTCGCGGAGGAGGTTGACGCCGACCAGCACGTCGAACTTCCCCGCCCGCAGGTCGCGGAGGATGTCCACCCGCTCGAGCGTGTCGATTTCGCTGTGGAGGTACTTGCAGCGGAACCCCTCCGTTCGGATGTATTCGGAAAGGTCCTCGGCGAGGCGCTTGGTGAGCGTTGTAATCAGCGTCCGTTCGCCGGCGGCGACGCGACTGCGAATCTGCTCGATCAGATCCGCCACCTGCCCGCGGGCCGGGCGGACCTCGACGGCGGGGTCGATCAGGCCCGTCGGGCGGATGATCTGCTCGACCACCTCCCCTCCGGAAAGTTCGAGCTCGAAGTCGCTCGGCGTCGCCGAGACGAACACCACCTGCGACCAGCGGTCCTTGAACTCCTCGAACGTAAACGGCCGGTTGTCCAACGCCGAGGGCAGCCGGAACCCGTGCTCGATGAGCACTTCCTTGCGGGCGCGGTCGGCCTTGTGCATCGCCCGCAGTTGGGGGATGGTCGCGTGACACTCATCGATAATCAGCAGGAAGTCCTTGTCGAAGTAGTCGATCAGCGTGTATGGCGGGGCGCCCGGCGCGCGGCCGTCGAGATGACGGGAGTAATTTTCGATACCCGGACAGTACCCCACCTCGAGCATCATCTCGATGTCGTATCGCGTCCGGGCCGAAAGGCGCTGAGCCTCCAGGAGCTTACCTTCGTTGCGGAGCTTTATAAGTTGATTCTCCAGCTCCCCCTTGATCGCCCCGGCCGCCGTGGTGAGTGTGTCTTCGCCGGCGACGTAATGGACGGCCGGGAATATAAACGCCTGGTCGGTCGTCGACAGCACGTCCCCGGAAGTTGGGTTGATCAGGCTGATCGCGTCGATCTTCTCGCCGAACAGCTCCACCCGGTAGGCGAACTGCTCGTAGGCCGGGTAGATCTCGATCGTATCCCCGCGAACGCGGAACGTCCCTCGCTTCAGGTCCACGTCGTTGCGGTTGTATTGGATGTTGACCAGGTGTCTCAGCAGCTCATCCCGCTCGACGGTATCGCCCGCCCGGACAGGGACGACCATCTTCTTGTAGTCCTCGGGCTTGCCCAGCCCGAAGATGCACGATACGGACGCCACGATAATCACGTCGCGCCTGGCGGATAAGCTCGTGGTCGCCGACAGCCTTAACCGGTCCAGGTCCTCGTTGCGCGAGGCATCCTTTTCGATGTAGATGTCGCGCTGCGGGATGTATGCTTCCGGCTGGTAGTAATCGTAGTAGCTGACGAAGTATTCGACCGCGTTGTTGGGGAACACCTCGCAGAACTCCTCGTAGAGCTGTGCGGCGAGCGTCTTGTTGTGGGAGACCACGAGCGTCGGCTTTTGGGTCCGCTCGATCAGGTGGGACATGGTGAAGGTCTTACCGCTGCCCGTCACGCCGAGCAGGACGTTGTACTTCTGCCCCGCCGCCAGGTTGTCCGCCAGGCGGTCGATCGCTTCGGGCTGATCGCCCTGAGGGACCATCTCGGAGATGACCTTAAGCTCGCCCACGGGCTGCGCCGCTCCTTAGACTACGCCGAACAGCGCATTATACCGCCGGGCGCGATCGGCCGAAAG
>DAOVQV010000387.1 GCA_030628445.1 Phycisphaerae bacterium
GACTGGCGCGGCTTCGGCGAGCGCGACGACCGCCGCAAGCCCAACATAACCCAGGTCCGCTCCGAACGCGATCTGTGCAATATGCATTACCTGAAGGCGACGCTGCTGGGGATGACCGTCCTGGGGATGGACATTCACGACGGGTCCTGTGCGCTGGATTATCTGTCTCAGCAGGGCTTCGTGGATCCTGAGCGGATCGGCGTGATGGGCCTCAGTTTCGGTGGGACGATGAGCACGTGGATGAGCATCTGCGACGAGCGGATCAAGGCGACCGACATCATCTGCTACAGCGACCGGTTCGCCGACTTCGGGATTCGATTCTGTAATTTCTGCGGGTCCCAGATCACACCGGGACTGTTCGCGCTGTGCGACGTGCCGGACCTGCACGGGCTGATCGCGCCGCGGCCGCTGCTGATTGAGATCGGAAGCTACGACGATTGCTTTTTGGTAGACTCGGCCATGAGCTGCTACAAGGAACTCGAGAAGATTTACGCCGCGGCCGGGGCGAGTGATAAGCTTCAGCTGGACCTTTTCGACGGCGGGCACCAATGGTCAGGGCGGCGAACCTTCGAGTTCTTCAAGAAGCACCTTTAAGCAGCTGGCCGGGACCGGGCTGGCGCCGCTGTTTCCGCTTTGGGGCCGGGCGACGCGGCGACCGGGTCGCAGTAGAATTACTTCATGGTAAGAGGTGTTCGGGAGCCATAGAAAGCGTGGATCAAGACCATGAGCAAGACACTTCGATTGTCCGTATGTGCGTTCAACGAGGGATTGGGCGACCCGCCGGCGGATGGGTTCGACATCGCCCGGGTGGATCTGGCGATGGAGCTGGCCCGGGAAGCGAAGAACGAAGGGGCGCAACTGGCGGTCTTCCCCGAGAACTTCCTCTTGCGGGGACTGACCGGTGCGAGCATGGACCGGGCCGAGCCGCTCGACGGACCTGTGTTCTGTAAGATGGCCCAGACCGCACGCAAGCTGGATATGTTCATAGCGGGTAACCATCCGAGCCTCATCGACGGGCTGCGCCACAACACCACCGTGCTGTTCGATAGGGGCGGTAACCTGGCGGGGTGCTACCACAAGGCCTTTCCCACCATCTGGGAGCTGGAGGACCAGTGCTCCCCCGGCGACGGCGCCGTCGTCCTCGATACCGAAATCGGGCGGATCGGGTTTGCAATCTGTTTCGATTTGAACTACTCCGAGCTGCGCTGCCAGTACCGCGACTTGGACCCGGACGTGATCCTGTTCTGCTCAGCCTTCCGCGGAGGATTAATGACCCGGATGTGGGCGTTCGAGACGCGGGCGTACTTCGTCAGCTCGGTGATCGACCCGTGCTCCCGAATTATCAACCCCGTTGGGAGGATTCTTAAGGAGACCGACGGGCGGGACAAGGTGATGACCCATACAATCGAGTTGGATTGCGAAGTGATCCACTATGATTACAA
>DAOVQV010000279.1 GCA_030628445.1 Phycisphaerae bacterium
CGAATGCTTCTACGAGGGCGCCTCGAAGGGCACGCTGTCCGTAAGCTCCGGCTACCGCGACTTCACCAAGATCGTCGTCTACATGAAGCACGCCTACGACGGGTACTGGGGCCAGTTGGATATGGACGATATCCGTATCGCCAACACGCCGGTGGTGCCGTAGCACGATCTTACGTACATTTTGCGGGGTGGGGCTCGGAGTCCCACCGCGCTTAGACGCAGACGTAGGGGTGTTCCGGTTTCGACAAGCTCGGCCCAAGAAGCCACGGCGCAGCCGGAACGCGGCGCACCTTCATATTCTTGAGAGTCTAAAGGGGACATGTTGTTCTTTCCTTAAGCGCCCTATCGCTGATGCGGCTGTTGAAACCGAAAGGCCGGTTGGCGGCGGGGCCGGCGGGTGTTAGAATTTCCCTCCTGCCGTATCTCTGTTGAATTGAGTATGATAGGCCTTGCGCGCCGCTGGGCGGTTGGGGTGTTAGCGGGCGCGCGGACGATAAACCGTAGGCTGGGTCGAGCCCCCGGAGCGATGACCCGGCGCCCAAGCTATGACAAGATCAGCCAGCGAAATTCGCAAGCAGTTCATCGAGTTCTTCACGCAGCGCGGGCACACGTTCGTCCCGTCCAACCCGCTGCTACCGGCCGAAGACCCGACACTGCTGTTCACCAACGCGGGGATGAACCAGTTCAAGGACATCTTCCTCGGCCGCGAGCGGCGCGGGTACGTTAGGGCGGTAAACACCCAGAAGTGCATCCGCGCCGGCGGGAAGCACAACGACCTCGAAGACGTCGGGCACGACACGTACCACCAGACGTTCTTCGAGATGCTGGGGAACTGGAGCTTCGGGGATTATTTCAAGCAAGAGGCGATCCGCTGGGCGTGGGAGCTGCTGACCGACGTGTGGGGGATTCCCAAAGACCGTCTATACGCAACGGTCTTCGGCGGCGACAAGGCCGAGGGCCTCGATCCGGACGAAGAGTCCCGCAAGCTCTGGGCCGAGGTGACCGACATCGACCCGACCCACGTGTTGGACGGTTCAAAGAAGGACAACTTCTGGGAGATGGCCGAAACCGGACCGTGCGGCGTCAACAGCGAGATACACCTGGACATGACGGCGGATAAGTCCGGGGCAAAGCTGGTAAACGCCGGCGATTCGCGAGTGGTCGAGCTGTGGAACCTGGTGTTCATCCAGTTCAACCGGGACGAGCAAGGCGTGCTGTCGCCCCTACCTGCCAGGCACGTGGATACGGGGGCGGGCTTCGAGCGAATCTGCGCACTGCTTCAAGGGAAAAAATCCAGCTACGCCACCGACCTGTTCGTCCCGCTGATAGAAAAGATAGAGACGCTGACCGACCACCGCTACGGTGCGTCCAGCGGCCTGGCGGACCGCTTCGACGTCGTCGGAGAAGACGAGATCGCCGACGTCGCCTGCCGCGTGGTCGCCGACCACGCACGGGCGCTGGTATTCGCCATCACTGACGGTGTGATCCCGTCAAACGAGGGCCGCGGTTACGTCCTGCGGCGGATCCTTCGCCGGGCCGCCCGCTACGGGAGGCAGTACCTTAAGATCGACGGGCCATTCATCGTCGAACTGGTGCCCACCGTCGTCGAGCTGATGGGCGGCGCCTTCGGCGAAATCGTCGAACGGGAGCAATACGTCACCGAGACGATCCTGGCGGAGGAAGAATCGTTCGGTAGGACACTGGACCGCGGGATCAAAACCTGGTTCCTATTTGCCACCTCAGCCTTAATTGAACAAGTGAAACATGAGCAAGCGTCAAAGTCGCGCAGAGATAAGATCGAAATGACCTGTATGTACCGACCAGTGCTTTCGGCGGGTTCGACTCCACCGGCCATGGCCTCGTTGGCCGGGTTCGTAATAGATGTTGAGCGGGGCGGGCAAGGAATCGAGCAAATCAAAGTCAGTGAGATTGATGCAAAGACTGTTGGGCGCTACACAACAATGTCTCCAGCAATATCCGGAAAAGATGTTTTCGAACTTTATGCAACTTACGGCTTCCCTGCCGATCTTACGCACCTTATGGCCGGCGAGCGCGGGATGACCGTGGACATCACCGGGTTCGAGGCGGCGATGGAACAGCATCGCCGGATCAGCGGCGCGGGCGAGGCGTTTCGTGCGGCCGAGCAGATCGAGGGCCTACCTGCAACAGACGATAAGGCGAAGTACGCCGCCGAGCCGATCGAAGCAGCCGTCCTGGGCTGGGTGATCGCCGATAAATACGCAACCAGCGGGTCGCTTCCGGCGGGGTCGGAAGCATCCGTGGTGCTGGATCGGACGAATCTCTACGGCGAGCAGGGCGGGCAGGTGGGCGACACCGGCGTGCTGACGTTCGATGGCGGGCGGTTCATCGTCGGCGATTCGATCGTCGTCGGATCGACGGTGCTGCACATCGGCGCCGTCGAGGGCGGCGAGCTGACGGTCGGGCAGACCGTAACCGCCACGGTGGGCGAGCATCGAATAGATACAATGCGGAACCACACCGCCACGCACCTTTTGAACTGGGCCTTGCGCCAGGTCCTCGGGGAGCACGTAAACCAGGCCGGCAGCGTAGTAGCGCCGGACCGACTGCGGTTCGACTTCACCCACAACCAGGCGGTGACGGGCGCCCAACTGACCGAGGTGGAGCGGCTTGCCAATACCCGCATCCTGGCCGATGACCCGGTGAGCGAGACGATCCTGCCTCTTTCCGACGCCCGCAAGATTCCCGGCGTACGGGCCGTGTTCGGAGAGAAATACCCCGACCCGGTCCGCGTGATCTCGATCGGAACGGAAGATCCGCTCGAACACCCACGGCGCACGTGCGCGATCGAGTTCTGCGGCGGAACGCACCTGAAGC
>DAOVQV010000225.1 GCA_030628445.1 Phycisphaerae bacterium
ACAGCTTCACCATCCACGAGGGGCGGGATTTCTTCGTCGATCAGTGCCCGCTGTTGCTGCTGGCGTTTCGGCCGACAATGGATGGTTCTCAAACCAAGACGCTCTGGGTCGACGACGTGGTGTGCACCGAGGCGGTCTCCGCGGAAACGGCGGTCGTCGACGCGAGGACGCTCGTATACGGTCCGATCAACCACCGCCTGGCGCAGGGGACGGATTTCCAGGTCAACATCGACGCCAATCAGCGGCTTGGTCCGGTTCGCCGACAGCTGGCGGGTAATGCGTTCCACCGGATGAGCGGGTGGGGGCGACATCCGTATGATCCGTATGGGACGTACCAGTTCGTCGGTTCGCTGGCGCCGTTGGAGACGGCCCTTCAGGATTTGAACTTACCCAGCACGCGTTTCTACGCCGTCGGTTTTGAGATTTGGGGCTTGACGGGGAACATGGACACGCTGGCGGGGCTGTGCGGGACGTTTCAGATCCCGCAAGAGTACACCGTTGTTACGCTGGGGATGCCCGGAGGCTCGGATGAACTGACGCCGCAGCAAGTCGGAACCGTCGTGCAGCACTGCGTCGATGAGGGATATGAGTTCAAATACTGGGAGACCGGCAGCGAGGTCTATACGCGAAGGGGTAATTACTTCCCGACCGCCGACGACTACATAGACTATCTCAAGCAGGTCTCGGCGACGATCAAGGGGATAGACCCGGACGCCCAGATCGGGATCGACGTCAATCCTTCCGTCCCCGGATGGTGCGCATACACGTTGAGGGAGACGGCCGGGTATTACGACTGGTCCTCGGCCCACTGGTACTGCAGGGCCAACCCCTATACGACTCCGTTCTCGAACGTCGTTCTCGGCGAGAACTACAAGATGCTCGACAGCATCTTGCAGCTCAACGCGCTGATGGACTACTACAATCCCGGCGGGGGGACGTATCAGTTCGACACCGAGTGGGGGGTATATGGGGCCGATCCGAACAACTCCGGTGCGTCGGGTATGTGGCGCAGCAGCAACATTGTCGGGGCGCTGCACCGGGTGGTTCGGCTGATCTACTACGTTCGCGAATCCCTCCTGGGCGGGGCGACCGATTGGGAGATGTTCTGCCGGACGCACACGCCGACCTTCGGGCATCTGACGCGGGACGTACCGGACAAGAAGATGATGCTCTACTGGGTGTTCTACCTTTTCAATCGATACCTCGGCGACTGGGTGCTGGATTTGGACGGGACGTGCACCTACTACGCCCCTTACGGCAAGCCCAAGGAGCACGGGCCGACGACGCCGATGCTGGCGACGATCAGCGCCGACCGCAAGTATCTGTACCTGATCGTCGCCAACGGGACATGGAACTACGACTATCCGGCCCAAGTGTCGCTGAGCAATTTTTCCCCCAAGGCGGCGGTGGGTATTTGGGTGTCGCAGTCGGACAAGGACGCCGATCCGGTGGTCTACACCGAAGTCGACGCCATCGGCGTCCTGCCCGTGACGGTGGGCAGCAACACCTTATCATTTACGATTCCGGCCCACACCGTCGCTTATATCCGGGCCGAGCAGACCGTCCCCGTGGGCAGGTACATCTTCTACAACAACTGTTACTTTGACGGCGACGACCCGGGCGCCAATGCAAACGACGACGGCGCGATCGCGCCGGATAAGACCGCGCTGCTTGGCGGCGAGACGGCGACGTTCGCAAACTACACCAGCTACTCGCGCGGGATCAACGGGATCATGATTGATATTCCCGCTGTGCCCGGGACGCCGACGGCGGCGGATTTCGAGTTCAAGGTGGGCGGTGACTGTCAACCGGCCGGTTGGTCGGCGGCGCCTGCGCCCAGCAGCATCACGGTCCGCAGCGGCGCCGGGGTGGACGGTTCGGACCGGATAACGATCATCTGGGCGGACAATGCAGTCGCCAAGCAGTGGCTCCAAGTGACCGTCAAGGCGACCGCCAACACCGCGCTGGGAAGCGACGACGTGTTCTATTTCGGTAACGCAATAGGTGAGACCGGCAATAGCCCCACCGACGCCAAGGTCACGCCTACGGACGTAGTTGCGGTACGGAACAACCCGCACACGCTGGAGCAGAACCCAGCCCCGATCGACGCGCCGTGGGATTTCAATCGGGACCGCAAGGTCGGCCCGACTGACGCCACAATCGCCAGGAATAACGGGACCAACAGCTACATGACGGGCCTGCGGTTGGTGTCGGTGCCACAGTAATTGCCAGAAAAACCCCTTGCAGAATCTCGAATACGTGGTAAGATATTCCTGAATTGCTCGTGAGGATTTAATCGCTCGAATGCTCAAAGAGTGTGTTAACGCTCAGGTAAGGAGGAAGACGTGCTCAAGACATCAGTAAGTATGCTCGTTGTTTGTGGTCTGGTATCTCTGGCGTCGGCAAACGGGACTCCCGTAATTGATGCTGGTGTTCATTCCCTGCTGCCCAATCAGGCAGGTCAGACCGTGGAGATCTTCGTCACCGGGGGTATCCTGGTGCAGGGCCTGGAATTCAACGTCCAGATTGGGGACACCACCTCCGGTCCGGTGTTCGAGGACGTGGACATTCTGGCCGGGACGATTTTTGGCCCCAGCAACGACGGTATTTTCCCGGGCAGCTACATCACGCCGCGTGTGGCCTATCAAGGGACGACCACGGTCCAAACCCTCGACGTCGGGTGGGGGCCGGGGTACGTCAGCACGGACGGGCTGTTGGCGACGCTCACACTCGACACGACAGGCATCTCCGGCGGCGACTATAATCTGCTGTTGACCGGGACGAATGAAGGCGATACGAACTTCGCCGGGGTACTGGCCGACATCACGAACGGATCGCTCAGTGTCATCCCGGAGCCGCTGAGCCTGTCGCTTATGCTGGTTGGGTCGGGGTTGCTGCTGCGTCGACGCTCGCGCCGAACGCGGTGAGCGGACGTCTCGGGACTCGTATAGCCGCTGGGTCCAGACTCGGATCGGACTTGGCGGCTTGGTGCCCATACGACCCCGTGATCCCCCGCAAGCTAAGAGCCCCCAACACCAATGAGACGTGCCCGCGACGTAGTGTGTTTTGCCGCATCCCGGGGCGCGATGGCTCGACGGGCCTTGACGGACCGTCGAGCCCGCCCAACGAAGGGGTGTGGGACAAGACGCACGTCCCTTCGGGTTGCGACGCCAATGAGCGTCTACGGCGTCTAAACTGCTCGACATACCGTCAAGGTATCCCATTGTCGCTGCCCCTTGTATCCACCAGCCTGTCCCGCCGAACATGTGTTTTTGGACTCAACAGGGGTTTGGCCTTTGCGCCGAGACGGCGAAAATCCCCTTGCAAGAAGCACGCGGATTCGATATAAGATAAGTGTAGGGGGCATGGCATGGAAGCGGCGGTTGGGACCAACTCGTCTCGGAGGGACTGGAGATCTGGTTTCGTGAATCGATCACATCCGAAACGAAATTGATGGTATAATAGCTGACGCGAAAGAAACTATAAGCGTTTAGGGC
>DAOVQV010000329.1 GCA_030628445.1 Phycisphaerae bacterium
CATTCCTGGGAGTGGCTCGTCCGCTGCTCGGAATGGGCCGTCCACTCCTCGGAATGAGTCGTCCGCTCCATGGACTGGCTCATCCGCTCGTAGGAATGGGCCGTCCACTCCTGGGAATGAGTCATCCGCTTCATGGAACAGATCATCCGTTCCTTGCAGTAGCTCGTCTACTCCCGGACGCCGGGGACTCGCTCCGACCGGCTGCGGTCGGGGTCTAGGGACCGCTGCGCACTTGAGCCTGCGGGGCCGGCGGACGTCCGTTCTCGCGGCGCCACCACCGTTACCAACCCCGGGATCGTCTGTAAGGAACACCGCCGAAATAACTTCCCGATTTACCCGACAGCGGGGATGGCTCGGTAGTTCCATTTGGGCAAGAAGCTATCGAAGACTATCTTCATGTTCTTCTTGAATCCCTTGGCGCACTTGCGGCCAATCTCGTAGGTCTTGTCCAGGATATCCACGGTCACCTCCAGCCCGGTGCGGGTCTTGGTTTTCTCCATCAACTCTTTGACCACCTGAACCGTATGGAACACCATACCTTGGCAGGCGCGGGTCACGTGCGGGAACAGGCGGTGCTCGATCGGGTTGTACTTGGAGCAGTATGGCGGGTAGTGTGCCACGCGAATCTCCAACCCCAGCCGATCCGCCAGTTTTTGCAACTCCTCCTTGAACACATACCGGCTGGCGTTGTTGCTGCCCCCGCCATCGCACAGTAGCAACAATCGCGTCGCCCGCGGGTACTGATTGCGTCCGTGCTGCTGCCACCAACGCTCGATACTGTCGCAGGCGAACCGGCTGGTTTCGTGACTGGTGCCCAGGTTGATGTGCCCGCGGTTGAGACCCATGTCGTACAGGCCGTGCGGGAACACGGCCCCGCTGGCGGCACTGGGGAAGTCGTGGTCGAACACCTCAAGGGCCTCCTGGGTGTACAACTTGCCATCGCGGTAGAAGTTGCCCAGCAATTCCTTCTTTTTCGCGTCCATGCTCACGACCGGCTCGCCCGCCTCCAGGTACTCCTGCTTGAGTCGGGCGATGTTCTCAAATTGAGCGTTGCGATCAGGATGTCGAGGCCCCATCGCCTTGACCTTCTGAGCTTTGCGTTTCACGTACCCGTGCCGCTTGAGCAACTGCTTGACCACGCCCTGGCCGCCAGGCGTCCCGCGCTCCGCCAGCCGCTGGGAAATCTCACGCCGCGTCAGGTTGGTCCACTTGACGCCTTCTCGCATCGGGTCGCCAGCCGTGTGGTCCCGCAGCACGTCCAGGAAGTTTTGCTCCAACTGCGGGCAGATGTCGATTAGCCGCTGGCGTCCCCCCCTTTTTTTCGAACCCGGCCCGCGGCTGGATCCTCTGCCTGCTCCAGTTCTTCCCGCCCCCGCTGGATGGTCTGGGGATCGCAGCCCAAAACCCGTGCCACGTATTCGACGCCGCCATGCCCGAGCTTGGCCGCCTCGACCGCCGCGTACCGCCGGCGATCCTTCTCCGACAGCGAATCGAAGAACCGCTTCATCGTCCGCTCAATCACCACACCATAGGGTTGCATACAGTCCTCCTTGACTGAAACCTTACGCTCCTCCGAGCCGCGACGAGATCGTAACGCATCCGAAGCGAAATCGGGAAGTTATTTCGGTCGCCTTCCTAAGTGCAAGAAAACCTCGCACAGACAGGCTTGCACCGGAAGCGGGGCGCGGGTAAGTTGCCACGACAATTCAGGTTCGTGGTTGGACCTGCAGTCCGTCTCAGGAAGGAACACAAGGAGTCATTCTAATGCCCGACTACATCCCGTCCGCTGACGCGGCGTTCGACACCTGGGAACTGAACTTCTTCGGCTACGTCCTCACGAACTTCGCGACCCTCGGTCTGGTGGCCGGGGACATCGCGGATCTGGGCACGGCGCACACGGCGTGGACGGCGGCCTACCCGGCCCATTCCACTGCGCAGGCGGCGGCACAGGCCGCGCGGCAGACCAAGGACGACACGCGAGCGACGCTGGAAGCCGAAATCCGGTCGCTCACGCGGCGGCTTCAGGCGAGCCCGGACGTGGACGACACGGAGCGGGAGGCGATGGGGATTACGGTGCCCGACACGGTGGCGACGGCGGCGGCCGTTCCGGCCACGCGACCGCTCGTGACGGTCGATACCAGCCAGCGACTCCGGCACGTCATCGCGTTTGTCGACGAGGGCGCGCCGACGAGGAAGG
>DAOVQV010000244.1 GCA_030628445.1 Phycisphaerae bacterium
CGAACGCAGCTGTGACAATACCACCCAAAAGCGCCCCGCTGATCGCCCCGATAATCGGCCCTGTCGTCAGCGGGCAGGCGCCCGTCCCGCACTTGCGGGACCGCCCAGCCAGGAACCCAAGCACCGCGCCGACGCCGGCGCCGAACACTATTGTCCAAGCCATGTTCGCTTCTTCCTTTCCTTTGGCCCTCAGGGGACAAGTACGCCCGGGGGTACGGTATTGCTCACTGGCTGACCACACCCGACCGCAGCGCATCCAGGCCAATGCGGTCGATCATCTTGCCCACCCTTTCGCGCGGCTTGGCGTTGGCGCGATAGAACTCGACGATCCGATCCACCAGCTCCAGGGCCTCTTCGGTGGAGAGGTCCTCGGTAAGCTTCTGCGACAGCCGTGCCCTGCCCCCGCCGTTGCCCCCGACCAGCACGGTCCATCCCTTGGGCTTTCCGACCAAGGCGACGTCCTTGATACACGTCTCGGCACACTGGTTGGGGCAGCCGCTTACGCCCAGCTTCATCTTACCCGGCATGGCCCGGCCGTGGTATCGGTCGGCCAGTTGCATCCCCACAGACAAACTGTCCTGTACACCCCGCTTGCAGAACGTCGTGCCGGGGCAGGCCTTGACGCTCCGAACGCACAGGCCCACAGCCGCACCGGGATCCATCCCAAGTTCCGCCCAAACCGCGTCGATGTCCTCTTCCTTCAGGCCCACAATGGCGATCCGCTGGGCGCTGGTGATCTTTAAGGCGGCGGCGCCGAACTTCTCGGCCACGCCGGCGATCTTGCGAAGAATCTCAGGTGAAACCACCCCGCATGGTAAGTGCGGGGCGACGGCGTAGGTCTGCTTGTCGCGCTGGATAATGACTCCCCTGTCTCCATCTTCAAGCATGATCGCATCCTTTCAGGCTAGCTTGTATCGCCCGTGTCCTGTATCTCATACCCGACCTGTCGGACCGCCTCGCCCAATGCTTCAGCGTCCACATTGTCTCCGCCGACCCGTACCGCACCGCTGCGCAAGTCCACTTCTGCGGAAAGCACTTTCGGACAACCCAGCAAAGCCCGCCGGACGGTATCGGCGCAATGGCTGCACGTCATCCCTTTAACCTTCATCATCCTCACCATACCAGGCGATTCGCTGGCGTCGGTGCTCCTTTTGGTGAACATCGGCCGAAAGATCGCGACGGCCAGGATCGCCAGCAAGCCCACCGCCGACGCCAGTTTGGCCCAGTGAGGCAACATCCACATCGAACTGCCCACCGCCGGGATTTCCATCCCCCTGTAGACCCAGTCAAGCACAGCGCCCGCCGCTAACGCGCTGAGGCCCACCGTGGTGAGGTAGATTATCGCAGTCCGCCGGCCCATGACCTTCCAGACGGTAACCAACGTGGCTGCGTTCGTCGCCGGTCCGGTCATCAGGAACACCAGTGCAGCCCCCGGCGAGACCCCAGCGGCGATCAGCGCCCAGGCGATCGGCACCGAGGCGGTCGCACAAACGTAAACGGGAATACCCGCCAGCATCATCACGATCATCTGCCCCCACCCGGGGGGCAGAAGATTACCGAAGTAATCCTGGGGAATGATTGCTGAGATAAGGGCGGCTATCACCAGACCGACAAGAAGCGCCTTACCGATATCGCCGGGCAGCGCGACGAATCCGTACCGCAGCGCCCGGTAGAGCTTCCCGCGCCCGTTATCGGCGCAGGATGCGTCGTCGGATCGCTTGGGGTTGGTTGTGTCTACCTGGTCGTCTCTATCCAACATTGAAACCAGACCGCCGCCGATCACCCCGCTTATCAGCGCCGCCACAGGCCTGAAGATCGCGAAAACCGGCCCCAGCAGGCTGAACGTAACCATGATGCTGTCGACGCCGTCTTGCGGGGTGGCCATCAGGAACGACGTCGTCGCCCCCTTCGACGCCCCACCCCGCCGCAGCGACGCAGCCACGGGAATCACGCCGCAGGAGCACAAGGGCAGCGGGACCCCGAAGGCCGCCGCCTTTACAACCGGGAAAAACCCCGACCCGCCTAAGTGTCTTTCCACCAGCGACCCCGAGATCAGCACGGACAAGACCCCGGCCATGAAAAAACCAAACAGCAGGTAGGGGGCCATCTCACTGAGGACACCCCAAAACTCAATCGCGATCTTCCCAAGTGTCTCAACCATGTTCCATCACACCGCCAAAACGCCGCAGCGAGCGAGAAACCCCTGCTCATCCGCAGCGGGGTGAATCCCCAGCCGCGTCAACGTAAAATCATACTTCACCGGGTCATCCGGGGAAATGGTCCTGAACGCGTCGGTGATCTCCAAGGCCGTCCGCAGATCAGCCGTCTTTCGCCGCGTAGCGCCCAGCGCCAGCGCGATCCTGTGCATGTGCGTGTCCAGCGGGATTATCAGCCTTTCCGGACCGACCTGCTCCCACCCGCCGGGGTCCACCTCGTCGCAGCGGACCATCCACCGCAGGTAAAGGTGATATCGTTTGCATGGGCTGTCCTTGGCCGGGTCCGGTAACAGACCCCCGCACAGACCGCCCGCCGCCCCGTCTAATCGCCCGACAAACGCCGTCAGCGCCGCAAGGACGGTTTGGTCTTCCCGGTGCAAGTGAACCAGGAAACACGCCTGAAGCGACCCGTATTGGCGAATCACCGATCGCATCGCCCCCAACAGCACCGCCAGCTGGGCCCCGGTGCTGAAACGGTGCCTAAAACCGGCCAACGCCCGCCGCACCCGTCCCATAGAGGCGCCGAGCAGGAAGTCCCTGGGACTGGGGCCCATCCGCTCAAGCACACCCGAAACGCTACGCAGGATCTGCCCAACCCGCCCGTATGCAAGGACAGCGGCGACCAATCCGGCCACTTCCCTGTCGCCGACCTCGCCGTATCTGTAGAGAAACTCCAGCGGATCGGGGTGGACCCAACTTCGCCGGTGGCACCGCGCGTATAGGTCTTCTATGGCCTGTTTGTGCTTGGCAAAAGACTTCACAATCAATACCCGCCGGATGGCTCTTGTATTCTAGGCGCCAATATCCTCTTCACGGCGAGAAGCTTACGCCCCCCAGCGTAACGCCCCCCCGAAGCACCCCAGGAGCCGCTGGAAATGTGCGGCCGCTTAGATCATAGTGTTAAAAAGTGTTAAAAGGTGTTGAAAGACGCATGACCGGTATAGGGACTAAGACGACCGACGTGGCGGACCGGTGGGCGCTTGGCGAGGCAGGGCCCAAACGCCCTGTTGCATAAACATA
>DAOVQV010000183.1 GCA_030628445.1 Phycisphaerae bacterium
GTTCCAGGTGGGCAGGCCGATGTCTCGCGAGGCGGCGCGGACATCGTCCTTGGTTAACCCCGCGTCCAGTAGGGGAGTGCGTACCCCAAGCTGTTTTGCTGCTTTCATGCCCGGCCGAAAGTGGCCCGCGTCGTCGGCGTTTGCTCCGCTTACCACGGCCCTGAAGTTGCGCTCGGCGGCGAGTTCATTCAGACGAGTGAACAGGTCTTGCTTGCAGTAGAAGCACCTGTCCGGCGGGTTGGCTGAATAGTTCGAATCCGCCATCTCGCCGGTTTCAACTTCTACGAGGTCCGTGCCGATCTGTTCGACGAGTCGGCGGCCGCTGTCTCTTTCGCGCGCAGCGAGGGTCCCCGAGGTCCCCATCGCCGCAAGGACCTTGGTGGGTCCCAGCGTTTTCGCCGCCAGGGCCAACAGAAACGTGCTGTCGACGCCGGCTGAGAACGCCACTACGACAGACTCAAGCGACTTCAGGATCGCTTGGCACCGCTCGAGCTTGCGTTGAAGCTCGGTATCGAGATTTCCATCTGTCTCACCAACCATTTGTTTCCTGATCCCTCCAAGACCTGCGTCCGCCTCGAAGGATACCTTCGATAGCTGCGGGGGGCAATCCAATTCCATATTGCGGTATAGTCTCTTGTTATGCAAGGTGTTACGCGTTTTCGGCGCCCGGGCATATTGAAAAGCCCCAAAGAAGTCTTCCAAGAAGTTTTCCACGAAAGCCTTGACAAGCTCACGATGATAGCCTATTATCCCGATTGAGTCAATAGGGATTTGGAGATTTTCTATGAGCCTCTCACAGAAATGCCAATACGCGCTGCGAGCTATTCTTGAGCTGGCGAAGCGTCAGGGCCCAGGCCCGACGACAACCGCCGAAATCGCCGAAGCCCAGGGGATCCCCCCGCGTTTCCTGGAATTGATTCTGGGCCAGTTGCGCCACGGCGGGTTCGTCGAATCGCGGCGCGGGGTGCGGGGCGGATACCTTGTGCAGCGATCGCCGCAGGCATTGACTGTGGGAGAAGTGATCCGGTTTATTGATGGTGCCGTAGCACCCGTAAGGTGCCTGGCTGGGAGAAAAGGGACGGACTGTCCGCTTTTCGGGAGTTGTGCGTTCATGGGGATGTGGACCCGCGCGCGGGATGCCGTCGCGGATGTATACGACACTACCACGTTCCAAGACCTGATCGACGAGGAGCTAGCCGTCGCTGAGGGCTATGTCGCCAGCTACTGTATCTGACCTGCGGTTAAGCCGCATCGGCTGTCGGGAAACATGCTTGGCGCTGGCAATAGCTGATGTCGGGTGGATTGGCTCCCTCGCGGGGGGTATGATGCTTGCGAAGGATCCTTGGTTGGGGCTTGACAGACCAAAGGTGTCCTTCACCTCACTGCGGAGCGATTTGATATGGAACTGCCTTGTCGTGCTCGCGGCGATGAGTTGCTGAGGCCGGGCGAACTGGCGGGTGTTCGCCATCGCCTGCGGAACGTTGCGGCGAAGCACGACCTAGCGACGGTGATCGCCTGCGCGTTCGACCATCGTACGCGAATGCTTCCGTTCATCTACGCCGACACGCGGATGGTCCCGGCCGGCGTACGGGGCATCGGGGCGGCGATGGTCGACACCGGGTTTACCAAGACCCGGATCGTGCTGCAGCAGTGGAACCGCAACTTTCGCCCATCGCAGATGCGGCTGGACGGGAAAATCCCGGACATCTTCATGGTCTCCAGTATGCAGATACACACGGGGCAGTGCGAGGCCCTGATCCGGGACGCCTGCAGGATCGATCCGGCACACCGGCCGCTGATCATCGCCGGCGGACCGAAGGTCATTTATGAGCCGTGGGATGTCTTCAGCGCCGACCCGGCCGATCCCTGGGGTGCGGACGTAGCCGTCACCGGTGAAGAGTATGTCCTTTTGAGTTTGCTTGAAGTGCTGCTTTCCGTTCGTGGGGACGGCGAGTCGATGCGGGCGACCTTCCTTCGGGCCCGCCACAGCACAGCGCTCGACGGGGTCCCCGGCCTGGTCTATTCGCGTGGGGGGCGCCATAGCGTGGCGGAGGAATTGGTCGACACCGGTATCCAGCGTCTTGTCGGGGATCTAGACGAGTTACCGGATCCGGTCTTGGGGTATGGCGTTCTCGAATCGCCCGGTGGACATGCCACGCTGGGCTCCGCTGCCCTTCCGGCGGGCCTGGTTCGCAAGCACTCCCCGATAGGGTCGCTCGTTTTGACGTTGGGCTGCAAGTTCGCCTGCCCGTATTGTCCGATCCCAGCCTACAACCAGCGGCAATACCGCACAAAAAGCGGCGAGCGGATCGCCGAGGAGATCGAGCGGCTATACCGCCGGTACCATATTCGTTTTTACTTCGGGGCGGATGATAACTTCTTCAATGACAAGCAACGAACGCTCGACATCGTCGAGACGTTGGCGCGAAAGGTGGACGCCGGTTCGAGACCTCACAGTAAGATTCGCTGGGCCACCGAGGCGACGATCCACGATACGCTGCAGATGAAGGATCATCTGCCCGTGGTCAGGAAGGCCGGGCTCTGGGGACTGTGGCTGGGCGTGGAAGACATGACCGGAGCACTGGTCAAGAAGGGGCAAAGCGTCGACAAAACCGCCGAGGCGTTCGGCCTGCTGCTGGGGAACGGCATCTTTCCGATACCCATGATGATGCACCACGATTCGCAACCGCTCTACACGCCAGGGAAGCCGTATGGGTTGTTGAACCAGGCGAGGTTGCTGCGGAAGGCCGGGGCCGTCTACATGCAAGTCATGATGCTCACCCCCTCTCCCGGCTCGAAATTGTACGTGGATACCTATACGTCGGGGCTCGCCTACCAAAGCGTAGATGGCGTAGCGGTCGAGCCGCGCATTGTCGATGGGAATTATGTTGTCGCTTCTCGCGACCCAAATCCGTGGCGAAAGCAGTGTAATCTCCTGGCGGCGTATCTTTACTTCTATAACCCCTTGCGCTTCCTGATAGCCTTGCTTCGCCCGAAGAGCAAGATTCCGTTGGTCGATGCTGAAACTTCCCCCGCTGCATCGGATGAGCAGCTCCCGCCTCGCCGAAGCAAGCTTCGTCGAAGGATATTGCGGAAGATGAAGGCGCATCTGGGTGACTCTGCCGTGCAGCTATTCGGAATGTTGGGGCTGGCTCACACCATCCGTTATACATTCGCCTGGGCCTTGCGCCTCATGCGAGGAAACATCAAACGTCATACCCAGGTGCCCGCGAGCCGAATCCCGATGCGGAGCGTTGACGGGGGCCCGGCAAGTCACGCGCTTCCGGGAACGCCAACACCGCCACGCAAGCCGCCTGAGTCTAAGGACAGCGGATCCGCGATGTTGTCCCGTGGCTGATCGTGTCTACGGATTGAGTCCCTCACGGGGCTTTTTCTCTTCCTTTCCGTGCGGATCGAGTATAATCCTCAGCTTGCTCGGCACCGAGTTAAGGTGTGTGTCATCCCCCGGATACCCAGTCGAGGCACGGGGATTCGTTTAAGGGCGATTTGGAAAAGAAGACGTTGAGTGATAGGCGACGCTGATATCATTGACATAACCAGGGAAACTCACCAGCCACCTCGGCCGGTCCATCCGCTCGGGTCCAACGCCAGAGTTTTCTTGAGCAGTGTGTTCGGGCCTTATGCACAGGACGACCAATACGGGTCCCGCGCGATAAACCCGATGGAACTGTACCACAACCAGGTCACCCGCCTTCAGGGGCCGTTCTCGCTGCGAATGTTTCATCGCAGTTGGGGCCTGATGCTCATTCAGGCGAACATCCGGGCGCCCTGCACGCTGCTCGACTTCCCCACGCTCGACCGCTTCATCCAGGAGATCCGCGACAACTGCTATGATATTGTCGGAATCAGCAGCATCATTCCAAACGTTCTGAAGGTACGGAAGATGTGCGAGTTGGTGCGGCGATACCTCCCTGGCGCGACTATCGTCATCGGGGGTCACATCGCCAGCATTCCAGACCTGAAGCTCCGGATCGACGCGGACATCATCGTCAAGGGTGAAGGGGTGCGATGGTTCCGCCGATACCTGGGCCAAGACGAGGA
>DAOVQV010000339.1 GCA_030628445.1 Phycisphaerae bacterium
CATGGAGGAAGCCGACGTGCCCACCGAGGATTCCTATGACGACGATGACCGGTGGCAGCAGCGTCAGCACCAGGTGCGGGTGGCAGGGATGGTGGGTGTTTGCGTGCTGATAGCGGCGGCCGCGATTGGATGGTTTGCGTTGCGCCCGTCGAGCACGACGTCGCGGGCCACGGCCGACCATGGTTATCGCCTACCCTACGCCGACCTCGCGCCCGAAGCTGCGCCGATAAGCGAAGCTGATGCGTCTTCATTGCTTCCCGGCGAGGAACCCGGCGAGCCGGCCGATGCGCCTGGGCCGCCGGAAGCACCCAAACGTGCACAGTTCACCGTAATAGACGAGGACGTCCTGTCGGACTGGATCGACGAGACCCCGCCTGCGCAGACCGAAGCACCTGCTGTCGCCGGCCCCCAGATCTCGCCGGCGGACTTCACGGTCTCGTGCGTCGTGCTGGGCTCGACCGGCGGGCGGGCGATTATCAATGGACAGACCGTCTCGGAAGGCGATGAGATCGGCGGGGCCAAGGTCGTGGCGATCATGGCCCAGGCGGTCCAGATGGAAGCGGCCGGGCGGAAGTTCACGCTCGCGATTGACGCATACCGCAGCGACTCGGCCACCGAGTCGGCCGAAACCGACCGGGGTCAGGATGTCGGCGAAGATGAGAAACAACAATAACGCCACCGTGCAAGGACGAGGCAGTTCGAGAAGCCATCTGGAGGACCGAATTGTGCGGACCGGCGATGGGGAGAAGAAACCAATGAGTAACCCGCTTGATCTCATATTCGGCCGGCTGGGGGCGCCCCTGGGCGGCGGCGAGGGCGGACAAGAGCAGCAGGGGCATCCGGCACATTACGGGATCTGTCGGCTCGGGTTGGTCCCGGAAGGGTCGGACCCTGCGGAACCTTCCGGTACGGATAAGCCCACGGCGGCCCGCGACGACCCATACAAGAGGGGCACCTACAAGCTGCCCAAGGAGCTCATCCGCTGGTTGAAGGCCTATGCCCTCACCACGCATCAGTACCAGTACTCCGTCGTGACCGAGGCCATCAAACGCTACCTTGACGAGGTGACCGAAGGTCTCGCTGTGAGCGAACAGGCGGACCTCGCCGACCCGGGGCACCGATACGATCGGCAGGGCTCTGCCCTCCCGCAGCCCACCGCCCCGTCCGCCCATCGGATCGGGTTCGACCCGGTCCCGCGCTGCTCATCGGACCCGCCGGATTACGACCGCACTGACTTACCGGACCCCTACGCCGCCGACGCCTGTTCGGATCTGTGCTGCATCCCAGACGTGCCGATGGAATAGCGACGCCCCCCTGGTGTGACCTTTCGAATTGGGTCCCATCCCATAAAGGAACCACGATTATCCCCTCAAGAATGTAGGCAAATTTACAATGTTTATAGTCCTAACGCTCTGTGTTCGATCAAAGGCTTCATTTAGTATGGTCGCTTCATCAGGACAACCATCTCTGTCCCGGCCGAGAAAGAACAGGGCAAAACTAGCTAGGCCGGGTCGTCTTCAGCGATAGTTCGTGGTAGGTGTAACCGGCTATACTTACCGCTATCAATGCGACCCAAAACCACCAACCTTCCGTACGTATTTCCGCCCCATGGATGTGGCCAAGGCAGAAACCCGCGAAGGCCCAGCCCGCCGCGATCGCCCAGATGTAACCCCGATTCGGCATGATGCATTCTCCTTTCTCTCAGGGAATCGTAACATCGATCGCCCAGAATAGGACAAGCTGAAGGCGACGGATTAAGCCGGGTTAACGGAGTCGTCGCCAACCGGGCGTAATTAACTCCCACTTATTGGACTCACCCTTACGGACGCGCCCCACCCGGTACGTCTCGGCCGTCCAAGTGTCCATGATGAAGATTTCATTACCGTAGCCCGACAAGTCCGAACGCCAATACCAATTATGACTTGCTGTGATCGTTTCATAGTCTGCCCCTTATCTGCATTGTTGAGCATCTGCTTGTTAACATCCGCAACCTGAAAGCACCCCTGCATAGATGCGCGTGTGCTGCGTACTCACTTCCGCTTGCGATAGATCAGCACTGCTCCACCAAGGGCCAGCAGCGACAGCGTGGCGGG
>DAOVQV010000366.1 GCA_030628445.1 Phycisphaerae bacterium
ACGACACTGACCGGCGGCGACGCGAACGGAACAGGGGCGCGGGACAATTCGTTGTTGTTCGCGCTGTTGGCGGGTGATGTTTCGTTTGCGGCGAACCGGCCAACTCGCCGATAAGAACAGCGAAACGATAGATTGACAAATGACCCGACAGCAGCTACTTTATGAAGTTCGTAGAACGTATGATATAAGTAGATGCGTAGGGAAGGGCGAAGCATAGCTGTGGTAAAGCCTTGCGATCTTGGAGTTGACCGATGGCGCACAAAAAGGGACAAGGTTCATCGCGGAACGGGCGTGACAGCAACGCCCAGTTCCGAGGTGTCAAGAGGTTCGGCGGCCAGGTGGTAAAGGCCGGCAGCATCATCGTCCGCCAATGCGGGACGCCGTTCAAGCCCGGCAGGAACGTAGGCCGCGGGCGCGACGACACGTTGTTCGCGCTGGAGGCCGGGAAGGTCGCGTTTCGCGGGCGATTCGTGGACATCGTCTGACCCGCCCTCCCTCACATAGTCTCCCAGCGGATGGCTCCCCGCCGTGGCGCCATCCTTCTTTTATGCTATCCTCTCGTGGGGTCCACCCATGTTCATCGACGAGGCGGACATAGAGGTAATCGCCGGCGACGGCGGGAATGGCTGCATCGCCTTCCGGCGGGAGAAGTATGTCCCCCGCGGCGGCCCGGCCGGGGGTGACGGCGGTGACGGGGGAAGCGTATACGTCGCCGCCGACGCATCGTACAACACGCTGCAGCACCTGACCGGCCGGAGGCGATGGAAGGCCCGCAGGGGACAGCACGGGATGGGCAAGGACCGTCACGGACGATCCGGAAAGGACGTCTGCGTTCGCGTCCCGCCCGGGACGATCGTGTACGACTCCGAACACGACCTGACGCTGAAGGATCTAACCGCGCCCGAGCAGACCGTATGCGTCGCCGTCGGCGGGAAGGGCGGCCGCGGAAACACGCACTTCAAGAGTCCGACCAACCAGGCCCCGCGGGAGGCCGAGCAGGGCGAACCCGGCGAGCGGCGCCGTCTGCATCTGGAGCTGAAGCTGATCGCCGACGCCGGGCTGATCGGGAAGCCCAACGCCGGAAAGAGCACGCTGCTTTCGCACCTGTCCAGCGCACGCCCGAAGATCGCGGCGTATCCTTTCACCACGCTGGCGCCGTGTTTGGGCATCGTCGAGCTCCCGCGATTCCGGCGATTCGTCATGGCCGACATCCCGGGCCTTATCGAAGGCGCACATATCGGTGTGGGGCTGGGAGATGAGTTCCTCCGGCACGTCGAGCGGACCAAGATCCTCGTCCACATGCTGGACATCTGCCCGCCGGACCGAGCCCCGGCGGCCGACTACAAAGCGATCAGAGGCGAGCTGGTCCAGTACTCCGCGTCGCTGGCGGGGAAGGACGAAATCATCGTTGCGAACAAAATGGACCTGACGGGCAGCGGCGAGAACCTGAGGCGCCTTCAAGATGACCTGCAACTGGAGGTCATTCCCATCAGCGCCGCCACCGGCGAGGGTCTGGGGCGGCTGACGGAACGGATATGGGAGTCTCTGGGCGAGCAGCTATCCGAGCGGGTAGAATGAACGTCTCTGGGAGCGTCTTGGATGGATCAGATACCGAACATCCTGGCTTGTGACGTGGGGAACACGACGATCCGCCTCACCTGCGTCAAGGGCGACGAGATCGGGCTGATAAAGCAGCTGAGGATCGGCGATCTGTCAGGTTTGGGCGATGTGCTGGATGAGCTCTGGGCGCACATGCCCAAGCCCAAGAAAATGGTTGCTTGCAGCGTCAATCCGACCGGTCTGAAG
>DAOVQV010000116.1 GCA_030628445.1 Phycisphaerae bacterium
AGCGGCTGCGGAATAGGAAGTGGGCGAAGCGACCCACTTTTTTTTGACGTGTTTTGGGTATCGGGTATGGGCGCCCCAGCGGGCACACGGGTCGCCCCGGTGCCCCCGGGCGTAGAAGGACAATAATGAACCAGGAACTGTTACGAATCGTTGACGGGATTGCCCGGGACAAGAACATCGACGCCGAGACGGTATTCGAGGACCTCGAGGCGGCGATGCTATCGGCCATTCGCAAGGCCAATCCGACCGTCGAGGATATCTCGGTCCACATGGACCGCCAGACCGGCGAGATAACCGCACTCGTCGCCGGACAACAGATGGCGATCCGCCAGCTCGGGCGTATCGCCGCGCAGACCGCCAAGCAGGTAATGATCCAGCGGATCCGAGAGGCCGAACGCGACAGCATCTACGAAGAATACCTTCAGCGCAAGGGCGAGATCGTTACCGGGAAGACCGTCCGATGGGAAGGCGGGTCGCTGATAGTGGACCTGGGCCGGACCGAGGCGTGCTTACCCCGCAGCGAGCAGATACCGGGCGAGTCACACGGAACCGACGAGCGAATCCGGGCGATGGTCCTGGACGTCCGCGAAGATCCGGGAACGGTGCGGATTATCCTTTCCCGCACGCATCCGGACTTCATCCGGGCGATGTTCGAGCTGGAAGTTCCGGAAGTGGCCGAAAAGATAATCGAGATCAAGGTTCTGGCCCGCGAGGCCGGGTACCGCACGAAGGCCGCCGTCAACAGCCTGGACTCCAAGGTCGACGCGGTCGGCGCCTGCGTGGGGATACGCGGCAGCCGCATCAAGAGCATCGTCGAAGAGCTGGGCGGCGAGAAGATCGACATCGTCCGCTGGAACGATTCGTCCAAGATCCTGATCGGCAACTCGCTGAAGCCTGCCGAGGTCGCCGAGATAGCGCTGTGCTTCGAGCTGGGCCGGGCGACGGTCGTGGTCACCGACGATCAGTTATCGCTGGCGATCGGGAAGCGAGGCCAGAACGTTCGCCTGGCTGCCCGTTTGACCAACTGGGACATCGACATCCTGACGCCCACGGAGTTCAACGCCGGGCTGGACAATCTGGAGAAGGCCCTGCGCGAGGTGGAAGGCGTGGATTCGACGATAGTCGATCAGATTATCGCAATGGGCATGGTCAACGTCCTCGACGTCGAGGAGGTGGGCTGCGAGCCTCTGATCAAGGAGTTGCAGATGTCCGCGGAGCTGGCCGGAAAGATCGGCGAGCACTGCGCCGAGGCGGCCAGGCGAATCGCCGAAGAGCAAGCCAAGGCCAAAGCCGACGCCGAAGCCGCCGCAGCCTCCGCTGCTGCTGAAGCCCGCGCCGAGAAGCCCGCCGCAGCGGAAGCTGAATCGCCCGAGCCAACCGCGGCGAGCGAGACGGGCGAAGAACCGACCGCCCAGGACGAACCCGCAGGGCCCGAGGCTGAGGCCGGCGCCCAAGAGCCAATAGCTTCGGACGAAGCGCCCGGTGAACAACCTGGCACCGCCGATAAGACGCCGAAGGCGGATCAAACCGAACAACCGACAGAGCAAGATCAAACTGAAGATACAGAACCCCCCGACGCCGCTGGGGCGGACGAGCAAGCAGACTCACCCGACCAGGCGCAGGGCGAGAGCCCTCAAGAGCGGAACGGGGAACAGACATAACGCATTAGCGGACAGAGCCGGGAGAATACCTTGGCTAAGCGCGTATTTGAAATAGCACGAGAACTTGATGTGACCTCCAAGGTCGTCCTGACAAAATGTCGGGCCGAGGGACTGAAGATTAAGAACCACATGTCCACCATCTCGGCCGGGCTGGAGGCGACAATCCAGGAATGGTTCTCCGAGCAGGCGACGGGGACGGCGGTTGAGACCACCGAGCACATCGACCTGAAAAAAGCGCGCAAGGAAGCCACCAAAACACGTCGCAAGAAAAAGGTGGCGAAAAAGACCGCCAAACCCAAAGAGGCCCCCGAACCCGAAGCACCACCCGCCGACGTCGCCGAAGCCCCACAACCCGCCGAACTCGTCGCCGAGGCCCCGCCCGAGCCCGTGGAACCCGAACCGCCCGAGGTCGAGGTCGAACCGCCCGGGCCTCGCGCCAAACGCAAAATAGCCAAAAAGAAAAAACCCAAAGCGCCTCCCAAGCCCGTAAGACCTGCCGGTCCGCAAGTGGTGCCCGAACCGGCCAAGCTCAGGGGCCCGCGCGTCGTGCGGGTAGAAAAGCCCGAACTGTTCACCGCCCCGCCGCGACGGGCGCCCAGAGGCGTCGTTCCCGTCTCCGCCGCCGGCACGGCCGCGCCGCCGAGTCGCGGTAAGGGTCAGCCCACCTCAGAAGAGGCCGAACGGCGCAAGAAGGCCAAGCGGCGCAGCCCGCGACGGCGCGGCGGGCGAAGCGCCGAAAGCGGGAAGACCGTGCGCGAGTGGCGCGACCAGGACTTAGTGGAGCGCGAACAGCGTCTGGCCGCCGCCAGCGGCGGGACGCTTCGCCGGCACAGAGCGGCGGAAACGAAAAGGTCCCGCGAGGGCCGTCCCACCGTCATCAGACCGGGACGCGTGGAGGTCGAGGAGCCCCTCACCGTCAAGAACCTCTCCGCCGCAACCGGGATCAAGACGGCCGAGATCATAAAGAAGCTGATGAGCCTGGGTGTGCTGGCGACGGTGAATCAGACAATCGACCGCGAGCTGGCCGAGACCGTCACGCTGGACTACGAGATAGAGCTTCTGGTCCGCCGGACCAAGACCGCTGAAGAGGAGCTGCTCGAGCAGCTCGAAGCCCGCCCGAAGGGCGAGATGCTCACGCGTGCGCCGGTGGTGACGTTCCTGGGGCACGTGGATCACGGGAAGACGTCGCTGTTGGACCGGATACGCAGCACGGCCGTGGTCGAGCAGGAAGCCGGCGGAATCACACAGCACATCGGCGCCTACAGGTACGACAAGGACGATACGCACGTGGTGTTCCTCGATACGCCGGGGCATGAGGCATTTACGGCGATGCGGGCACGCGGAGCGAACATGACGGACGTGGTCGTGCTGGTGGTCGCCGCCGACGACGGCGTCATGCCGCAAACCGTCGAGGCGATCAACCACGCCCGCGCCGCCGGCGTGCCCATCGTCGTCGCCCTCAACAAAACCGACGTGCCCGGGGCCAACATTCAGCGGGCGATGGGCCAACTTGCCGAGCAGGACATACAGGCCCAGCAATGGGGAGGGACGACCGAGGTAATCCAGACCAGCGCGGTGACCGGCTCCGGCGTGGAAGAGCTGGTGGAGCTGCTGAGCCTCGAAGCCCAACTGCTGGAGCTCAAGGCCGAGACGGACGCACGCGCCTCCGGGTTCGTCATCGAGGCCAAAATGGACCCCGGCCGAGGCGTCGCGGCCTCCCTGCTCGTCCGCAACGGAACATTGAATACCGGCGACATTCTTCTGGCCGGGGAGGCCTTCGGACGCGTCCGGCAGATGAGAGACGACCTTGGGAGAGATATCGAGCATGCGGGTCCCTCGACGCCGGTTGAGGTGACGGGCTTGGACGAAGTGCCCCAGGCGGGCGACCGCTTCTACGTCCTTGAGGGGTTGGAGCAGGCGCGAACCATCGCCGAGGATCACCGGCGCCAGGCGAGGGCGGCCTCGCTGGCCGCTACCCCGGCCAAGACGCTGGAAGCACTCATGGCGCAGATCCAGGCCGGCGAGGCGCACGAACTGAAGCTTATCATCAAGACCGACTTCCAGGGCTCGGCCGAGGCGATAGTCTCGACCCTGCAGAAGCTGGGGACCGATGAGGTTCGGGTCAACGTGCTGCACTCAGCCGTCGGCGGAATCACCACGGGCGACGTGACGCTGGCGGAGGCGTCTGGGGCGATCATCATCGGGTTCAACGTCGTGCCCGCTGCGGCCGCCAGGCGCTTGGCCGAGTCCCAAGAGGTCGACATCCGCCAATACCGCGTTATCTACGAGATTATCGAAGACGTGCAGCGGGCGCTGGAAGAAGGCCTGGCCCCCGAGATCCGCGAGGAGACGGCAGGCCGCGCGGAGATCCGCCAGACGTTCAAGGTCTCGCGGCTCGGGACGATCGCCGGATGCTTCGTCGCCGACGGAGTCGTCTCCCGCAACGCCAAGCTCAGGATCATCCGGGACGACATCGTCATCGAATACGATCGTGAGCTGGAGTCGCTGCGGCGTTTCAAGGAAGACGTCCGCGAAGTCCGCTCCGGTCTGGAGTGCGGGCTGAAGATCGCCGGTTACGACGATATCAAAGAGGGCGATATACTGGAGTTCTACCGGCAGGTCGAAGTGGCTCGGACGCTGTAGGGCGGCAACGGCGCACGAGTTTCAACGAGTCAGCTAAATGGGCACTACCATAGGGTTAGTTCACCTGGACTTTCGCGTACCCGAGGCGATGAGCCTTAAAGACAAGCGCCGGGCGCTGAAGAGCTTCAAGGACCGCCTGCGGAATAAGCACAACGTTTCCGTCGCCGAGGTAAACAACCAGGACAACCATAGAAAGGCGGTGCTGGCCATCGTGATGGTCGGGAGCGAAAGGCGATACGTCGAATCGGCCTTGCAGCACATCATCAACGCGGCCGAAACGCAAAGGAACATGGTCCTGGTCGATCACGATATTCAATGGGTCTGAGCCGCCGGGCGAAACAAGAAAAGCTGAAAACTGAAAGCTGAAAGAAAGAAGCAACGGTGACCACACCATGTCGTTTTTCAGGTTTCGGGTTTCGTGCAGGCGTCCCGGCGGAAGGTGGAGCTTCACATGGGTCGTCGAAGCGAAAGAGTTGGAAACCTGATTCGTCAGACAATCGGCGAGCTGCTGCTGTCGAAATTGTCCGATCCGCGTCTCGATCCGGCCGCCACGTCGGTCACGCACGTCGAGATGACCGACGACCTGCTGGGTGCGAAGGTCTACGTCTCGGTAATGGGCGACGAGGCCGCCCAAAGAAAGGCCCTGCGGGCGCTGCGGGGCGCGGCGGGGCACATCCAGAAACTGATGATGCGGCAAATCCGGCTGAGGCACACGCCGGTGCTGGACTTCGTGCTGGATACCAATTTCAAAAAGACGCTTCAGACGCTCCGGATCATCCAAGAGGCCTCCGACCAGATACGCACAAAGGAACAGGCCGAAGCGTCGAGCACCGAGGGCGAATACGAGGAAACGCCTTAGATGAAAAACGCCAGGCAGTATGAAAAGAAGCTGAAGAAGCTCATGAGCGGGATGAGAAGGACCCGTCAGACCGGCGACGACGAGCAAGACCCCGTCGCCGTCCTGATCGAAGCGATCTTCCAGGCCGACTCGACACGCAAGGACGCCGCCAGCGCACTGCGGGAGATTACCGAGGAGTTCGTCGACTGGAACGAACTGCGCGTGGCCCCGCCGCGCGACATCGTCTGGTGTGTCGGGAAGGACAGTCCCCGCGCGGACAAACGGGCCGTGATGCTCGTAGACGCGCTGGGCGGGATCTACCGCCGCACGTGCGGCGTCTCGATGGAGTACATGCAAAAGATGTCGAAGCGTGACCTGCGGCGTCACCTGTCGGAGTTGGGCCTGGACACCTACCCGGTCGCGGCAGTGACGCTGCTGGTATTCGGCGGCCACGCTATTCCTGTGGATGATGACCTGGCGGATTCACTCAAGATGGATCAGTACGCCGATCCGGACGCGGAGCTGGACGATATCCAAGGGTTCCTGCAGCGGGTAATACCGATGAAGGATGCGCTGGCGGCTCATGAGTTCTTCCGCGCTTACGTTGAGAAATCCGCCAAGGCGCTCGCCAAGAAGCGCAAGGCCGA
>DAOVQV010000069.1 GCA_030628445.1 Phycisphaerae bacterium
CCGGGCCATACGACAGCGTACTGGGGCGGCGCAAGGACCGCGTGGTTCAAGCATTTCGGACCTCCATGCCCCATCGCTTCGATGTAGCCAAAGGCGACCCGCGGCTGGCGGGGGTCCTGGTGGGCGTCGATCCGAGCACGGGAAAGGCCCAGTCCATAGAGCGCATCGAAGTCGCCGCAGAGGAACCCGGCGCCGATAGCGGCGAACCCGACCAGACCGGAAGCGACCAGTAAAGCTGAAAGCCGAAAAAAGAACACTGGGCAGTTGAAAAGCCGTTTTTCAGCTTTGAGTTTTCTACTCACCGCATCAGGTGATATCTTTTCATCTTCTTATACAGCGTGGTTCGGTTGATCCCCAGCGCCTCGGCGGTCGCCTTGCGATTGTGCCGATTGGCCGCCAGGGCCGCCTGTATGATCTGCTTCTCAGATCCGGCCAGCGACTCGGCCAGCGTGCTTCCGGTCGTCTCGACGGGCGCGAGCTTTCGCGGTCCGGATTTACAGTCAAGGACGGCTGGGGGCAGGTCGTCCGGGCCGATCTGGCCTTGGCGAGACAGCACGACGGCCCGCTCAACACAGTTGGCCAGTTCACGGACGTTTCCGGGCCAGTGATAACGCTGCATCAACTCCATCGCCGCCGCAGTAAAGCCCCGAACCGCTTTTGCGGCGCCGCCGGCATACTTCAGCAAGAAGTACTCCGCCAGCAAAGGTATATCGCCGATCCGCTCGCGAAGGGGGGGAAGATCGATGTTGACCACGTTGATACGATAGTAAAGGTCGTCGCGGAAGCGCCCGGCCTGGACCTCGGCCCACAGGTCGTGGTTCGTCGCCAGCAGCACCCGAACGTCGACTTGCCGCGTCTCGTTGCTGCCCACCGGTTCGAACTGGCGGTCCTGCAGGACCCGCAGGAGCTTAACCTGCAACCGCGGCGAGGCCGTCGCCACTTCGTCCAGGAAGATCGTCCCTCCGTCCGCCGCGGCGAATTTGCCTTCCTTATCGGCCAGGGCGCCGGTAAACGCCCCGCGGGTGTGACCGAACAGCTCGCTTTCCAGCAGCGTGTCCGGTAAGGCCCCGCAAGGGACCTCGACGAACGGGCGGTCTCGACGGACCGAGCGATTGTGAATCGTCCGGGAGATCAGGCTCTTACCGGTACCCGACTCGCCCGTAATGAGCACCGTCGTTGGCGTATCAGCGACGGCGTCGACCAGCTCGAACACCTTGGATATGCGGGCGTCTTGGGAGACGATGTCGTCGAAGCTGCAATATTTCTTCAGCGCAAGATGCAACTGCGTGTTCTCGCTGAGCAACTGATGCTGCTGGACCGCTCGCCTCACGACGGCGCGGACCTGTTCGTCGAGTATGGGTTTGGTCAGATAGTCGTAGGCCCCGGCCCTGACGGCCTCGACGGCCGAGGCGATGCTCCCGTGGGCCGTAATCATAATCACCGCCAGCCCGGCGAACCGCTCCCGGACGTACCTCAGCAGGTCCATACCGTCCGTCCCGGGCATGGCGAGGTCGGAGACGACCAGGTCGAACTGCCCGGCGGAAAGACAGTCCTTGGCCCGGGCGGCTGAAGTGACGGCCGTGACCTCGTACCCGTCCCGCTTCAAAAGCTCCACCACCCCTGAAAGGACCATCGGATCGTCATCGACCAGCAGGATCCGGCCTGTTGCGGCGGCGATTGTTGTGACGCTGTCGGACATGATCAGGGCTCCTTCCGGCGGGGGGTATTGAGCTGTGGGTTGCTCACAGGCAGCGTTACCGTCACGACCGCCCCGCCGCCGGGCCTACACTCAGCGTCAATCGCGCCGCCCAGGGCCGCGAGCATTTCCCTGCATATCGCCAGGCCGAGCCCGCACCCGGCGCCTGGGGGTTTTGTGGTGTAGAATGGCTCAAACATCGCCTCGATATCGCGCCGCGACAACCCGCGGCCGGTGTCGGCAAATTCCACTACGCATTGATCGTCTCGTCGCACCGCGGTAATGCTAAGCGACCCTCCGGCGTCCATGGCGTCCAGAGCGTTCTTAATGACATTGCAGAAGACCTGAAAGATTCTGTGCCCGGCCGGTATCGAAGCGCCGGTGTCGACTCGGTGAGTTATCTCAACGCCCAAGGCCCTGGCCCCCGGGTGCATCGCCGTAACCGCATCGGTCAGCAATTGGCCCACCGGGTAGCTTCGGGACGACTCCTCCCGCAAGGCGCCCAGAATGTCCGCCATTCGCTCCAGCCCGCTGCGGGCGCAAGCCAGGTGCTCTGACGCCTCTTGTCCCGAGCTGCTTTCGGCCAGTCCCAGGTAGCGCATTACCGCATCAAGCGGATTGGCAAGTTCGTGTCCCAGCGTCTCCGCCTGCTTCTCCAGTCCGCCCAGTGCCGCCCTGCCCTGGATCTGACGCTCAATGAGCAGTCGCTCAGTGGCGTCGCAGACCACGACGAGGACGGCGTCTGTCTCCCGCCGACCCGGACCTAACGCAATGGGCCTCAGGGCAAGGTCCACTGCAAGGCGAACCTCCGTCCTCCCGTCAATAGCAACGCCTCGACGAGACAGAACCTCAGTGTCGGTCAGTCCCGCCAACTCCTGGTCCCAGTTCAACGCAGCTTTACCCCCCGCGGACAGGACACCCGAAACATCGCGACCGGACGGGAGCATCCGTTCGGCCACGGCGTTGCGAAGCAGGATCTCGCCTTGGGAGTTGACGACCAGGACCGCCTGGGGCATGGCGTCAAGCGTCGAAGACAGCAGTTCTTCCAAGCTCGTTTGCATCTGGAAACACCGGGGTCCGCTGGGCGGCGTTGCCGCTGTGCAACGCCACGTTTCCTATCGGAAACATTCCGCCCGTAGTTTCGTAAGAGACAGTTTGGAGCCGCCTTGGTGGCGGCGGGCGGTAAGTCCCCCAACAGGCCAACGTATAACCCCGGGTCTTTAGGCGTACAGCGTCTTTACGAACGAGCCGTACTTGCCGATTCTGGCGGCGTCGCCGAAGACGCCGAGGTCCGGCCCGCCGAGCGGTCGCAGCTTTCCCCCATACCCGAATCGCACGGATTTCGTTGTCAGATCGGCCGCCAGCAAGAACGTCCCGTAATTACCCTCCACGAAGCACGGCAGCGGGCCCCATTCCAGCAGGCGCCTCTGGGCGGCAGAGAGAATGCTGCTCTCGCCCACCATGCACCCGAGCGTAAAGGGGACCCGCTTCTGTGCGGCAAGGACCGCTAGGCGAAGCGCCGCCACCAAACCCCCGTTTTTGCAGATCCGTATGTTCCACCATACCCGCTGGGGGGCGGTCGCCAGAATGCGAGCATCGGCCTCGCTCAGGAGCGTCTCATCAGCCATCAGCGGAAGCTCACACTCGCAAGCCAGCTCGACAAACTCCGCCGCCGAGCAGTACACCGGCTGCTCGACCACACAAACCCCGAAGTAGTTCAAATGCGCGACGCGCTGCGGGGTGGTCTGTGGGTCCCACCCGCCGTTGACGTCGACCCGAAGCGTGCAGTTTCCGCACCGGATCGCCCTCCCGAGGCGCTTGTAGACTATCCTGAGATTCTCGGCGTCGACATCCTCGCCGAGCCCGAGCTTCAGTTTGAAATCCTGCAGGCCGAACAGGCGCATCTTGCGCAGCTGACGCGCCGTGACGCCGGGGTCCGACGAACCCAGCACACCGGATACCCGCGCGTCGATCTGCTTGCGCGGACGGACCCTTCCGGAAATCCGCCGGACCGCCTCAATTACCAACCGGCCGTCCGCGTCGAAGAACCTTCGCACGGCCGCCAGGTCCATCGCGCACGCCGCGGCGTTTATGCACCGCCCCGTATCATCAGTCCCCGGAAACTTCTCGCTGATTGGCAGGACCATCCCGTCCTTGACGCATTGCGGCCAGATGATCTGCTCCAGGTCGCCGATGACGCTGTCTATCGTCTCTCCCGTAACGTAACGCCTGGGTAGCGTCTCGCCCCAACCTACCCACCCGTCGGAGTATTTGAGGCGGACGACGACGGCCTCCGATACGTCTCGCGCGGCGGAGGCATGGACGAATGTCCGCATGGGAAGCGTCGTACGGGAGATGTCCATTCGAACGGCTTCGACGTCCATGGCGCAAAACCTCTTGCAGGTTATAATCCCGCAAACATCCAACGCAAAGAGTCTACAGCGGCTCGTCCGCGCAGTCAAAGACCCCGCCGAGCCAGCGGGGTCTTGACAGAAGGAGGCATCTACTTATTGGTCAACGGTTCTTATGTTATGCGTCTGCGCCGAATCAGCAGCGCAGCGCCAATTGTCACAAGGGCCAAGGTGGCGGGTTCCGGGACGGTGGGCAGCTCCTTCAGGATGAAGCAGAAGCCCGGCCGGGCCGTCGTAAGGTCTACGTCGATAACCAATTCGCCGCCGTTGGGTCCGCCGCCGGGGGTGAACGCATCGCCCTTCGAGACGACGCCGCTGAAGGCGTTTAACGCTTCGACCTGTCCCGGACCGGTGCCTTCGGTGGACCAGGAGCGACCGGAAAACGGCGTCAGGTCAAAATTATCGTCGGGCGACTTGTAATCCGACGGGAAGGTCGCGGCCCTGTTGAAACGGGCCTTCCCATACCCGAACAAATACCAATGGAAGTCGATCCAGTCGCAAGCGGTGTTGTTCTGGATATCCTCGTCCAGAATCACGATCCTGCTGGCGGTGCTGGCGTCCGGATTGACCTGCGTGAAGTTCAGGAAGATCGCCGGAAGGTACCCGTACTTGTCGGGCCTACCGACGAAAACCTTGGTTATCTCGATCAGAAGCACATCACGCGGCCCGGGGTGAACCACCACCGAAGCGGGCGAACCGTCGTCGTTGTCCGACCCGGTGATACGCCACCCCTCGGCGTTGTCATAGATGAGAGTGGCTTGGGCAGTGGCAAGTGGCAGCAGCAGGAAGACAAATACGCAGAGTGATTTTAGATGCGAGCGGTGCCCCAACCTGAGCATGAGCGTTCTCCTCACTTTTTCAGTTACAACGAGCAGACAGAGAAACGAGCTGAGCGATCTTCTCTGGACCGGAACCTGCGAGCAGCAGACTCCTAAGTCGCGACGATGTTAGCACGTATCCGCGGTTTTGTCAAGCCGCAAGACCTCAGATTCTCAGTCTTTTCCTCCACCGCGCCCGCGCCGAACGGACACGGACAAGGATTGCACTTGACGCAGGCGACCCGGGCCGCTACCATCCCAACTGCTCGGGGAAACCCGCGCTTTTTTGTGGACTAGGCCTTCAGAGAAGTCGAATAAACCGAAAAACGCCCCCATCGTCTAGTGGCCTAGGATATCAGGTTCTCATCCTGGAGACAGGGGTTCGACTCCCCTTGGGGGTATTCTTCTTAACGGCCGGCTGTCGGAAGTGGCAGGCAGGGGCACTCTTGCGCCGACGTCCGTATGATCCCTGATCGAACCGTCCATCAGGCGTCGAAATCACTTCCGCCCCTTCAGCGCCTGCGAGACCTCGTCGATCAGTTGGTTCTCTCTTTCGTTGCGGTACTTCATCCCGGTAAGCGGTAGGACCTTCTCGCCCAGCTGGGGAGCGGGATGGGTCGTGACGCGCGCCCATTCGGGGATCTCCAGCGGCTCGGGGATTGTGGAGTACTGATCGCGATTCTCCGGTGGCAGAATGTTCCCCGCGACGTACAAGTCGCCCATCTTGTTGGCGGTGTTGACGGTTCCTTGGGGGAGGTCCTCGTCGGGGCCACGATCAGCGTAGTCCGGGCCTGGATCCCACCCGTAAATCAGAGCGGCTTCTTGTCTGACGTCGGCGGGGCAGAAGACGTTGTTGATAATGTTTGCGTTAACCGACCTTTCGCCCGGCTCGTTCTTGACCCGCATACCGTAATGGTCCCACCCGTACACGACATTGTTAACGTAATCGAAACGCCTGATCCAACCACGCAACTGCGGATTCCTCTGGGTGGACCTGGCGTAGACGTTGTGATGAAACGATATGCCCTTTCGCCGGTAGTCGTACGGACGGCCGTAAAAGGAGACAAGCGTCGCCATGTACGAATCGTAGAACAGGCACCAGGAAACGGTGGCGTTCTCGACGCGGCCCCAGAACGTGGTCTTGTCCTGCAGCCCGTGCATCGTCAGATGATCGAAGATGATGTTGTAGACCTTATGCCCGCCCCTGCCCCCGGCTGAGATATTCAGGATACGCCACCCAACCTTGTGCTGGGGATACTGTTCCCACAGGCTGGCGAAACGAAGGTGCGTGAAGATAAAGTCGTGGATGTCTTCGCCCTCCGGCCGGATGTCGAGCGCCCCGTGGTCCTCCTGCGTGTGGGTTATCGTGACCCCCGGCGCCGGCGCACTGGCCCCGTCGATGGTTATGTAGCTGTACGGAATCCTGATTGTCCCGCTGAGCGTAATAGTCCCGCCGCGTGTGAACTTGATTATCCGCTTTCCTCCCCCAAGGGCCTTCCGCAGGGTGCAGGGATCTTCCTTGGTCCCGGCGTGGGGATCGTCGGCCGGATCGCCCAGGGCCGGGTCCACCCAGAAAACTTCCCCGCCCGCTCCGCCGACGGTCCTGCTGCCGAAACCTTCGTACTTCGGCCCGGCGGCGGCCGCCCCGGTTGTCAATGCACACACAAGCACAAACGCCAAAAGGATAGGGACGCCCGCGCAATCAACTGTCGATATCACAGCACGTAACCTCACTTTCTTGCCCGATCATTCGCACGTCCCGCCCATGGTACAACTTCCCGCCGGTTGGACCTAACCCATTCGACCTTTTTGTCGATCGCCCGCGCAGATAATGTCACGATGAGCGGAATTGTGTAGAATCATTGTGAGCTTTCCGGCCCCAAGCGAAACGCAAGTAAGGAGAAGCGAAGATGTCCCCCGTCAGTTTGCACATCGGCTGGGCCGCGCTGGCGTCGCTGATGTTCTTTGCAGTCGCCGTCGAGGCGTTCGCCCGAGGCGAGGTCCTGCGGTTCGATTTGGACGGGACCGCGGAAGGGACGGTCGGCGGTAAGACCGTCAATGCAAAACTCGGTGAGGGCGCCAAGTTCGTCGAGGGGCCCGAGGGACGCGGCGTCGAACCGGCAGAAGGCGGGTTCGCCGTCCAAATCCCCGCCGGAGACGCACTGGCGCAGCGGGCCGGGACACTGGCGTTCGCGTTTCGCCTCTCGCGCACAGACCGGTTCGACCCCAAATCCCGCCGGAAGATTACACTTGTCGACGCGCCGGGTCTGCGCATCGAATACAGCGCGGCCAGGTTGTATCTGTCCGTCCCGTGCGCGAAGGTAA
>DAOVQV010000258.1 GCA_030628445.1 Phycisphaerae bacterium
CTAAGCTGTCTGCAACAATGTTTGAATAGTGTTTGAGAAAGTAGAAAGGAGACAGTAGACCGCACCAGAGCGGTTTCGGCCTTAATTGCGGGGCACTGGGCTGTTTCAACTGTCCACTTTCTACTGCTCTGCTGCTTTAGCTGTGTGCAATCTTCAATCCTTATTGCACGCAGCTTAGGACCTAGGAACTAACGACTATTTTGCGCGCGCATGGCTGCATGGACGCAGCGGTGATGCGCGAAAAAATGCAGATTTTCTTTTCCCGGCCGGGCCGGACCTTACGAGCACCGATGCGCGAAAAAGACCGCGCCTGCGCGCGCATACGCTCGCGCGGCGGGTAAGTATGGAGGCGCTTCACGCGCCGCCGACGTTGTTTGACAACCATATAGGGCTCGATCTGCCCCCGCAGATTCGAGCGGCCGGACGGGCCGGTGGCAAAAATTTTCGGCGGCCGGCGCGCGCAAAAGCGCAATTGCTTCCGGGCACAGGAGCTATCGTTTTGCGGACCTGCGACAACTGGTGGCCGGCTGCGAGAAACGGTGGCCGGCTGCGACAGGCTGCGAGAAACTGTGGCCGGCTGCGAGAACCTGCGACTTCCTGCGACTTTCGGCGCGTCGCGGCCGGATGACGACGCTTATCAAAATCCGCCTCACCCCCGCAGCTGCAGCTTCCGGTGTTCCCACCGGCGAGCTTGACCGGGCCGCGCAAGGGCAATACAGTGTCAACCGGCGGCGCTGGCGAACGGGCACCGCCCATTGTGCCGCGATGGGTCGATACGCCCGTAGCTCAATTGGATAGAGCATCGGTCTTCGGAACCGAGGGTTGCAGGTTCGAGTCCTGCCGGGCGTGTTGCGGTTGCTCGATGCAGCGGCGAGGGAGCAACGCGGTTCGGATGCGACGGATGCATCATGTGGGTGTCGCGCCGGCCGGGGCCCAGGGATTCGCGCCGTCAGTTTTCCACGTATGAGTCGGGGACGGGCGTCAGCGCCGTGGCGAGCGGGAGAAACCCCGCCGGTATCCCCGGGACGGCGGCGTGGTTGACGGTGAGGTGTGCGTTGTTCTTCATATCGAATCCGGTTGGCCCGTAGATGATGACGCTGCCACGTAGAACGGCCGTCAGATTGTTGATCAGTGTCATGCTGTCGGCGGCGATGGTGCCGCCGACGATGTCGAAGTTGTTTTTGAACTCCAGCTCAAAACCCGGCGCTAGGATCGCCGTGCCCGTCATGCCTCGCAGTTCGGCGAATTCGGCCGTGTCCGGAAGTTCCTCCACGCTGCGCACGGTTGCATTGCTATTAAAGATGATTCTGTGGTCCGCCGGTGAAGCTGCTTCGCCGGGATCTTCGGTGACGATCACGCCGGTTATGTCGACGTTGTTTGCGAAGCTGACGACATTCGGCGCTTCGATGTACACTACCCCTTGTATGGTCACGTCACCGAAACTCGGGTTCGTCCCGGCGGGGATGCGAATGTTCGTGAAACTCCCGCTTGACACGTCGGTAGTACCGTCTACCACAGTCGTGGCGAGCGGCGCGAATACTGATGTGTCGATCCGGGGCAGCGCCAGTTGTCCCCCGCCGCGACGGACTTCGCCGCCGACGGTCGCGTTGATGTTGGTGGTGGCGTCGGCGTCGGCGATTATGACGTTCCCGTCGATGTGCCCGCCCTCCACCGTAAGCGCTTCGCCCGAAGCACCGGTGTATATGGACGCCTCTTCCGAATCGTTCAAGCCCAGAAGGTTAAGCCCTAATCCGATATGAATTGGGCCGCCGACGAACAGGCCGTAGTCGAACGCCGGTCCGGGTACGTCCGCGACCGCAAAGTCGATACTGATACTGCGCTGCACGGCGGGTCCCACCGCCGATTGCTCTGTGCGAGCCTGCCCGTATACCGTCAGCCGCGCCGTGTCGCTGGATGTCATCACAAGCGTCCCGCTGAACGTGTCCCCGCCGATGGTGGTGACCTCGGGTATCGTCAGGACGGCCCCCTCGTAACCTGTCTCCGTCCCTTCCAGGATGGGCGAGACCTGTTGTAATAAATCGTTGGTCAGGGCGGTATGGAGGGCTTCCAGCAGGGGCGCCCCGCGCAGCCCGGGTGCGATCGTCACGCGCCTGAGGCGATACGTGAAATACGACAGCCCGCTTTCAGCCTGGAACATGGCCGTCTGAACATGCCTGTAATTGTTCGCCATGGCGATGCTTGTGCTTGAGTTTATCATCAAGGCCATGGCGAGGGCGGTAATAAGGGACACGAGCATTATCGAGATGACCAAAGCCGATCCTGAAGTTTTTGCTTTCAGTTTCATGATGTCGCTCTTGGCCTCCATTTGGTTCTGCGGGCCAATCTGTTGGTTCCGGCAGGCGGGTGCGGATACGCCCCGGCTCTGGGTTCTTCGGTCGGTGCTTAATGAAATATAAGTTGTGTTTTGATAAGAGGCGAATGGCGGGAGGGGTTTTATTTGGGCCCTTCGGGGATGTTACTTGGCTGGAGTCCCCGACCTACAGAGCCCCAACACCTCGGGGGCGTGATAGCTGCTGTGCACGAAGGGCCCGGTGCGATCATGCAACTTCGTGGTGTCGGTACTATGCCAAGCGGTTGGCGATGTGGCAGAGGGCCGGTATGTGACGGGTGGCCGACAAAGTGCGGTGTGCTGTGATTTACGGGAGTTTCTACGATTGTGCTTGACGCAAGGCTTGGAGTGGGTAGTATACACCTGTAGTGATCTCCGCTTGAGCAGCGTGGCGGAGGTTATGTCGGCTGGAGGCAGCCGAATCCAGCGTAAGGGGCCGGAGCGAGACTCGCTCGCTCGCACCTTCCTGCCTCAGGCCACACTGGCCAAGTTCCCGATGCTCGGAGGTTTCGTTCCGTTCCGCCTTCGGCGGAAAAAGCTCCCGCCTTCGCTCTGGGAGCTTCGGCGAGAGGAGTCGGAGGGCAGGCAATTGTGCTCACTGGTGAGAAGTCTGCGCACATAAGAAAGGAGCGGGAAGGATGAACAGCAAAGCTGTTGTTCTACTGGCAGGATGTTGTGCGTTTGTTCTGTGGGCCACGGTCGCGCATGCGGTGACCGTCAGC
>DAOVQV010000082.1 GCA_030628445.1 Phycisphaerae bacterium
CCTTATGGGGCCTTTTCGCAAGGGGCGGGCCAGCGCGATCCACAGAGCACTGCGTGGGTTGGGGCGCCAGAACCACCTGGACTATCCCGAGACCGTCAAGCGCATCGGACCGACCTGGCGGTTCGCCGAGCGCGTCGCGGCCGAGCGCGGCGTCGACCTGCCAAGGGCCGTCCAGAAGATTCGCAGACGTGTCGAGACCATTCGAGAAAAGATCAAATGCACCCCGCGAGAGGCATATCAGCCGCACCCGATCCTCAGACAGCTTGATGAGGCCGCGGCCGCCGTCATCAAGAGCGAACTTTTCGGGACGGTCGGTGTGTCCGTCCGGCCCAGCCACAAGCGATCGTATCCTTACGGCGATCTGGCTTGCCACCTGATCGGTCTGACCGGGCCGGTCGACGCCGGCGAAACCGAGAAGTTTAATCTCTCCGAGCACGATGCGGATTTGCCAACGCGCCTGCGCAGCAATTACCAGTACAGCGATGCTATCGGTAAGAGCGGGGTGGAGAAGATGTGCGAGGGTTCTCTTCGCGGTAAGAGAGGATACCGCAAGTACAATCGGATCGCCGGCGCCGAAGAGCTGTGCACCGAGGTTCCCGCCGCCCACGGTCGGGACGTGCGGGTGACAATCGACATAAAGCTTCAGCAGGCGATCACGCAGGAGTTTCGCGACCGCGGTCAGAATGGCAGCGCCGTGGTCATCTCGGTCCCCGACGGTGAGGTCCTCGCCCTCGTCTCGGTCCCGACTTATGACCTGAACGAATATCGCAGTATTTACCCGGTGCTGCTGAAGGATGAGGTGGATCTACCTTTGTTGCATCGGGCCGTGGCGAGGCGTTATCCACCTGGCTCGACGGCGAAAGTCATCGCGGCCCTGGCGGGCCTCAGCGGCGGGGTCCTCAGTGCGGACAGTCAGTTCCATTGCAGCGGCCGTCTGTTTCCTGATCACCCGGATCGCTGGCGATGCTGGTCGAGCCGGGGACACGGAACCCTCGATTTGCTCAACGGGATCAAGCACAGCTGCAACGTCTATTTCTACCACGTTGGCGAACTGGTTGGCGCCGAACAGCTAAGCGCGTGGTTTTCGCTGTTCGGGTTTGACCTACCATGCGGGACACACTTACCGGAAGAACGATCCGGACTGGTCCCATCGGAGCAATGGCTGCGAGTCAATCGCAACCGGTCCTTTCGTCGCGGGGATGCACGGCTGATGGCGATCGGGCAGGGGGCGATGGAGGTCACACCGCTGCACGTGGCGAATGCAATGGCGACCATCGCCCGGGGCGGCGAGTTTATCTCACCGGCAGTTGTCCGGGGAGCGACCGGGCGGCGAGCGGCCCGGCTTCCCATACTCAAGTCGCACATCGACCTGGTCGCCGAAGGGATGTACAGGGCGGTCAACGAACGCGGCGGCACCGCTAACAAGGCCTTTTACCCGCCTGGGGTAGCGCCGCTTGGCGTGCTGGTCTGCGGGAAGACCGGGACCGCCGAGACCGCCCCCCACAGAGTCGACTCCAATGGCGACGGGCGGATTGACAGGACAGACCGGATCGTCCGGAAGGGCAACACGGCATGGTTCGCCGGTTTTGCTCCGCGCGCCGACCCGCGAATCGCCTTTGCCGTCGCGGTCGAGTACGTATCCGGCGGCGGGTCGATATACGCTGCGCCGATCGCGCGGCAGTTGGTTCTGGTGTCTCAGCAGCTTGGGTACGTCGGTGCGGGCGAGGATCGCTATGCCGGAAATCGTTAAGCGGTATTTGCGCTACACCAGCTGGCCGATTATCGCGGCGATGATTGCGCTTGTGGTAGTCGGGCTGACCGCGATCGACCTAGCCAGCGGCGATTCGCTTAAGCAGGCGATCTACGCCTGCGTCTCGCTGGGGGGCTTTGTCGTTGCGACGGTCGTCCCGTACAAGCGGATCGGGCGGGCGGCGTATCCGTTCTTCGCCGCTACCGTCGTGCTGCTGGTGGTCGTGTTCTTCCTCCCGCCGATCAAGCAAGCCCATCGTTGGATCGACCTGCGCTTCTTCCGCGTCCAGCCCTCCGAGATCGCCAAGCTGGCGTACATACTCATGCTGGGGTGGTACCTGCGGTATCGCGATAACTATCGCACGCTTCGCGGGCTTGTCGTGCCATTTGTGCTGACATTCGTCCCGATGGCGCTGATCCTGCCCGAGCCGGACCTCGGTACCACCCTGCTGTTCCTGCCCACGTTGTTCGTGATGCTGTTTGTCGCCGGCGCGAAGATGAGGCACTTGTTTGGGATCCTCGCAGTCGGCGTGGTGATTCTGCTTGCGCCGGTCCCGATGAGGGTCCCCTCATCGGGTGCGGTGGTCCCGGACTCACTGACGTATGGGACGTTCGAAAGGTCGGCCGATCGATACGTCCTCACTGCCGCGCCTGTGGCGATGATGTCCAGGCACCCGCACCAGATCGACCGGGTCGTAGGTTGGCTCAACCAGGGCGAGGAGGACGAAGACGCCCCCGCCGGCGTGACCTATCAGTTGATTCGGTCGAAGATGGTTCTGGGTGCGGGCAGATGGACGGGCCGGGGGGCGTGGAACAACTCGGATGCGTTCTTTGGGATCCTCCCTGAGAGGCACAACGACTTCATCTTCAGCGTTATATGCGGGCAGTGGGGGTTCGCCGGGGCGATGGCCGTGCTTTTCCTCTACGGCGTGATCTTCCTGTTCGGCCTGGAGATCGCTACGGTTACGCACGATCCGTTCGGGCGCCTTTTGGCGGTGGGGGTCCTGGCGCTTCTGTTTGCGCAGATCTGGATCAACATCGGGATGACGATGGGACTCGTCCCGGTAACCGGGATGACCCTGCCGTTGGTAAGCTACGGCGGCTCGTCGCTTGTGGTGAATTGCTTCGCGCTGGGGCTCCTGGTGAACGTTGGCCAGCGACGGCCTATCCTGCTGGAACCCCGCCCGTTCGAGCACGACCGCAAGAGGGACAGTATCGCCCGGACCCCGAACGCCAGATGAGATCTCGCCCTTTCGTGCTCGATCCGGTCCGGGCGATGTCATTTGGGCCGCAGGTAGTACGCCATCCACACGAACGCCAGCGCCGCGTACGCTGTGGCGAGAACCCAGCAGCCGATCTCGGTGAGAACCCGGCGGCGGTAGATCAAGAATACAACCGAGGCCGGGCACATCAGCAGCAGCTTGAACGTAATCAAGGCAGCGGGACTGTGCAGAAACAACCGCGCCACGGGATTCAGTTCCTGGAACCCGCCGATGCGCAGCGCCACCAGCGTCAGGATCAAATCGTACATCCCGACGACCCAGACAAGCACCAGCAGCAGCACGATGCGCCTCGGGCGGCTCGGGGAGCTGCTCCCCAGCGCCGTTCGGATCGCCCGAATCAACCCGGTGCGGCGCCTGCGATCTTGCTTCCGGGCGGGGCCGGCGGGATGATATGGAACCTGTTGCCTTTCTCTGGTGGGTGTTGTGTTTGGCATCGGCGTGCTGGGTATTATATCCCAGGTTGAGGTGGAAACCATTGTGACTGCAGATGCGATGCTCTTTGGCGCCGTCGAGCTACCGGCCGATCGGGTCCCGCAGAGGACTACCCTGCGCCTATCGGACGGTTACGAAACCAGCGTCTATGTGCACCGCCCGCCAGGCCGGACCGGCGAGCCCGACGCTCGCCCCGTCCTGTATGTCCACGGGATTCAGTCGCATCCCGGGTGGTTTGTCGGCTCGGCGGCGCATCTGGCCGACAGCGGCCGGGCCGTCTTTCAGGTTACGCGACGCGGCAGCGGCGACAATCACCGCAATCGCGGCCACGCCGCATCTGCCGAGCAGTTGCTGGACGATACGGCCGCGGCCGTTCGGTTTGTAACACAGCAGACCGGATGCGGCAGCGTGCACCTGGTCGGCGTAAGCTGGGGTGGGAAGCTATTGGCGTGCTTCGCCGCGACGAGACACGACAGTCCAGTCGCTTCACTGACCTTGATCGCGCCCGGGCTCGTCCCGCGCGTCGATGTCAGCGGGTGGACCAAGGCCGGTATTGCATTGTCGCTTCTGATCGCACCGAAGAAGCGTTTCGAGATCCCCCTGAACGACGTGGCGCTGTTCACCGATAACGAACCCATGCGTCAGTATCTTCGGGACGACCCGCTGCGTCTGCTTTGGGCGACGGCGGGGTTCTTCTGGGCGACCCGGGGACTTGACGTGATGTTGTCGCGGGCGGGTGACGGGGCGATAGCGGTGCCAACGACGGTGTTCGTGGCTGGGCGGGATCGAATCATCGACAACGTGGCGAGCGGCCGCCTGGTCGAGCGACTCACGGGTGGCCGCGCCGCCGTAAGGCAGTTCGACGCGGCTCACACGCTGGAATTCGAACCGGATGCCCACCCGTTCTACGAAGCTCTTGTTGCAGCCCTTCCCGCCGGCGAAAGCACCGTCTAAGCCGCCTAAGAGGTGTACTCCGTGTTCCTCCACACCAGGCGGGCGCCCTTGCGGAGCTTGGAGATCGCCCCCAGCAGGGCCAGCATCGTAATCCCGCACCCGAGCACGTACGTCCCCGCCAGGTAGCCCTTGGCCCCGATGAGCGGATAGAATCGATAAACGACGGTCAGTTGGATCAGCGCCGCAGTAAGACCGGCGATTCCGCACGCTCGCCACCACCCGATCGGCTCGACGCCCCCAGCGGCCAGGATAAGCCCTAACGCCGCCGCGAGGTACGGTAAGAGCCCCATCACCGTAAGCACCGCCAGCGAGGCGATCAGGCGTTTGCGCGTCTCAAACGTCCCATAAAAGATTCGGCTCCACCCGCGAAGGATCCCGCGCAGACCGCTGTACATCCGCACCGTGTACAACCCGTTCCCGCGAACTACCTGCAGGTTCAATCCGGCCTCCTTGGTCAGCCGGGCCATGTGCATGTCCTCGTTGACCTTGTTCTTGACCGCCTCGTGCGTCCCGATCGCCTCGTACGTCGAGCGCTTCATCAGCATGAACGCTCCGTTGGCGTAGGCGTTGGGCTTGTCGGGGTTGTTTACCTTCTCCGGGAGGAACCAGATCATCATCACGCCGCTGCAGACCGGCTGGACCACCTGCTCCCAAAACCCGTGCAGCTCCTGGTTCGGTAAGATGCTCAGCAGGTCCGCCTGCGTGTCGCGTGCATATTGCATTGCAACCGACAGGGTCCTGTGCGAGGTTTGTTTACAGTCTGCGTCGATCATGCAAAGCCACTCGGCGCCGGCGGTAGCAATCCCGGTTTGCATAGCGTTGTTCTTCCCGCACCAGCCCGCCGGGAGGTCTTTGATGTGGATCACACGGACCCTATCGTCGGAGGATGCAATCTGCTCGGCGATCTCGCCCGTCGCGTCGTCGCTGCGGTCGTTGCACACGATGACTTCGAATTGTGGATAATCCTGATCCAGCATCGACTCCAGGCACGGGCCGATGTTTTCGGCTTCGTCCTTTGCAGCCAGGATAACGCTGACAAGCGGGATCTCGCGCGGCGGACCCGGATAGCGTTCCGTCAGCGTCATCTCCTCTTGCTTGTTGCGCCAGATCAGGTAGTGTCGTGTGGTCCAGACGAGGGCGACGAGGCCCGTCAGTGTGGTGATGATCAGTGCGGGTAACATCCTTGTCTGTGTGTCCTTCCGTGTTAGAGCAATTCAAGTTTCATCTGTCGCATTCATGCTGGTTGCGGCTTCGTCTGGCTGCTTCGGCCTGCATCGATCCCGACGGGACCTGCTTCGGCCTCCTTGCCAGCCTCGTCCTCGCCGACGCCTGAATACGACATCTAAATCTCAAAGTGCTCCAGGTTATTGGTCTTGTTTGCGTCGATAGACTGCGGCGGCCGCGGCGATGACTTCTTTGACGGGCGCGCCGTGGGCCTCGGCGGCGGCGAGGCAGTCGGCGAACTCCGGCGAGACAGAGACTTCCCGCTGACCCACCGAGCCGATCTTTATGCGGATAGGCCCGTATGGCGTCTCGACGCTCTCGAAGCGTCGGATGAGCTTGGTTCGCCGGGACCGCTGCCGGCGGACGCCGAACGTCGTCGTCTCGGTCAGGATAATCCTCTCGGCGGCCTCGACGTCGCAGGCGCTGCACAGGGCCGACAGCGTCCACCCCGGGCGGGACTTCTTCATGACAATCGGCGCCGCCCAAGCATCTAAGCATCCGGCCGCCAGGAGCTTTTCGATCGTAGCGCCTATCACCTCGCCGGTGCAGTCGTCCAGGTTCGCCGCCAGTTCCACCACTGCGTCGAGCTGGCCTGCTTCGTCGCCTTCGCCGATCAGGACGCGCAGCAAGTTTGGCAGGGGCCCTTGGTCCTTTGTCCCGGCCCCGTAGCCCACGGCCGTCAGCTTCATCGCCGGTGGCGGGCCGAAGTCCTCGGCCAGCGTCGTCAGCACGGCCGCGGCCGTCGGCGTGGTGAGCTCCCCGCAGCCGCACCCGGCCGTTGTCTTTGCGCCGGTGAGCAGCTCGGCGGTGGCAGGTGCGGGAACGGGCAGCTCGCCGTGGTCGCACTGGACGCTTCCGCTGCCCAGCGGGATCGCCGAACAATAGACACTTTCGATCCCCATAACCTCCACTGCCGCGCAGGCGGCCACCACGTCCACGATCGTGTCGGCCGCTCCGACCTCGTGGAAGTGGATGTTCTCTATGTCGGTCTTGTGGACCTTGGCCTCGGCCTGGCCCAGGCGGGTAAAGACCGCCTTTGCGCGGGCGACGACGCGGGGTGCCAGGTCGGCCGCCTCGATCA
>DAOVQV010000312.1 GCA_030628445.1 Phycisphaerae bacterium
CCGGTAAGTACGCCGGACAGTATGAGCAGAAGCTGATAGACGAGTTCATGGAGTATCTACCTTCCACCCCGCCGTGGAAGGAATAGAATGAATTGTCCATATGAGCGTTGCGGATCCGCCTTGGGCTGAGTGTGTCGAAGCCTGATCCGCCGCAGACAGGAGACCTCTTCGATGCCCGATCGCAACCCCATCGTCAGCGTCGTGTCTATCGCCCAGGACGCCCTGCCCAGGGACTCAACCGACCACCTGCTGACCACGTCGATTAAGTACATGGACTCGGCGGCCGGGGCCAAGAGCGACATCGTCTGCTTACCGGAGACTTCCTTTCAGTCCAAGCCCGACCGGGCCCCCGCTATAATCGAGCGGCTCGGTAAATGGGCGGCCGAGCACAACAGCTACGTCATCGCCTCCATGTTGACCGCCGACGGCGACCTGACGTTCAAGTCCGCCGTTCTGCTGGACCGGGCGGGTAAGCAGGTTGGGCGGTACGATAAGATCCACCTGACCGAGGGCGAAGTGGACGAGGGGCTCTGCCCCGGTAAGACCGATCCGCCGGTCTTCAAGACCGATTTCGGGACCATCGGTATTCAAATCTGCTTCGACTGCAACTGGCCGGAAACCTGGGCCCGCATCGCCGAGAAGGGCGCCAAGCTGGTGTTTTTCTGCTCGGCGTTTCCGGCCCATACGCACATGTCGGCGTACTGCTGGGAAAACGAGTATTTCATCGTCTCGTCGACCAAGTCCCGCCCGTCGCGGATCTACGACATCTCGGGTAGGGTGATCGACCAGTCGGGTTTGTTTCGTCCCTGGGCGCACGCAGACATCCCGCTGGGCAAGAGGCTTCTGGAGTTGGATTTCCACGTGGACAAGCTCCGCCAGATCGAGCTGAAGTACGGCCCGCGGGTGGTTGTCGAGTGGGTCCACGACAACGACTGGGCCACGATTGCTTCTGTCGACCCGGACTTACCAACGGAGGATATAATCGAACAGTTCGAACTGACCCCGCTGGTGGACTACCGCATCCGGGCCAAGAAGTATCACGACGCCGCCCGCAGGAAGCTGCTGGGCGAATAACCCACCCCCTACACAGTACGAGGAGATCGAACAGATGAAGCTGCGCATCGTTGCACCAGGTCTGTGTGCGGTCCTTCTGTTTATCACCACAGCCCCATCCTTGGTCCTCGCCGCCGAGATAATCTCGGATGAGGCCCTCGTTCCCTTGAACGAGCAGATGATCCACAGCGCAATCGTCAGTGTCCTACCGCCCAACGGCGCCCAAGCGCGCGTGAACCCTCCGCGGTTCCGCTGGTTTTACGTCCCTGACCCCGCCAAGCTTCAAGGCTCAACGCGCGTCCTGTACAAGTTCCGCTTGCAGATCGCCTCCGAACCGACCTTCGCCGACCCGCTTATCGACGTGGTCACGGACATCAACTTCTACAACGAACTGGCGCCCCTGCCCGAGGACAAGACGTATTACTGGCGAGTGGGGTACATGTGCCGGCTCGCCGCGTGGAACAGCAGCGACGTCGTGGTTCCCCAAGAGCAGACGCCCAGCAGCTTCTCAGACGTGCGGAGCTTCACCATCGCACCGGGGACCCCGCAATGGGACCGCTCGGTGCTGCAAAACGTCGATCTGGGGGACCATCCACGCATGGTCTTCCGCAAGGATCAGCTTGAGACGCTCCGCAGGCTGATCGAGACCGATCCGATCGCCAAGGTCGCGTTCGAGAGCAACATCCTGCCCTGGGCCGAGCGGATCATGAGCTCCAAGCACTGGGACGACTGGCCGGATAACGACAAGCGGGGCACGCTAGGGAGGCAGTACTACCGTGTGGGGAAGGAGTTGGTGGCGGCGGCGTTCGCGTACAAGGTCACGGGCGATCCAAAGTACCGCAACGTCATCGACATCTTCGCCAAGATCGCCACCTTCCCGCGCGGCGGGGCCTCATCCCCGGAGGGAATGGGCGGCGATTCGAACGAGGACAGCACCAGCTTTACCGAGTTTCTCGCCCTGGGGTACGACTGGGTCGGCGACGAGATGACGCCCCAGCAGCGAGAAGCCTGCGTCAAATCGCTGGAATGGCGAATCAAGGCCTGGATGAACGACTTCCGCTGGGGCGGGGCGTGGTACACGCACTTCGGATCAGGCGAGCAACGCAGGCTCGTCGTTAGGCCCGTCTCGCTGTTCATGGCGGGCGGGGACCATCAGTGGGAAGGGACAATGGCTACACTTCCGGCCGCGATCGCCATCTACGACAAGTCCGAGATCGCCCATAAGTCCTTCCACATGGTGGTCAACTACCTCATCGCCGTCGGCGAACGGCCCGCCCAGAACGGGTGCCCCGACCAGGGGCTCAGCTACGGTCAATCGCACCTGAAATGGCTGATGTACCAGACGTACTACCTCTGCAGCGCCTTCCCGC
>DAOVQV010000080.1 GCA_030628445.1 Phycisphaerae bacterium
AGGGACGTGCGTCTTTTGCTGCATCCCCGCGTTGGTCGGGTTCGACGGTCCGCCAAGGGCCGCCGTCGCCCTCCCGCCTTGGGCTGCAACAAAATACACTACGTCGCGGCTACGTCTCATTGGTGTTAGGGGCTCTTAACCTTTGCCCGGAGGAAGACGTTTAACATAAGAGGGCACGTGGGAGGTAGCTAGACGCGCCGCCCCGGGTTTGGAAGCTGCGCGGCTTCGGAGCCGCCGGGCAGCGACCGTGGGTGTGCGTGTTGGCGGGGAGTTGGCAAACCGATGCGATATCGGGCCTTCACAATACTGGTCTGGTCGTTGATGTGCCTGTCGGCGGGTCTTTTGGCCCTCGGCGGGTGCACGCCCGCTCAGTACGCAGACCAGGCGGACCGCGACGCCTACAGAACGCTGTCGGCGGGGCGGAAGCTGGCCCTGGGCGGCGAGAGGGACTTCGACGTCCAATACGATCCGTTCCGTTGCGGCGACGACGAGAGCAACGGACCGATTCGAATCGACGACAAGGAGATCTTCATCGGCGAAGGCCCGACGCCGGAGCTGACGCTGGATGAATGTCTGGAAATTGCCTTTCGCAACAGCCGCAGCTTCCAGACACGCAAGGAGCAGCTCTACACCGGCGCCTTGGCCCTGGCCAATACCAGACGAGGATGGTGGCCGCCCCTGTTCGGGGGGGCGTTGACCGCCGAAGCCCAGCACAATCGCGAAGCGAACGATGCTTCGACGGAGACCGACTCCGTTTCCGCGGCGTTTGGTCCTTCGCTGACGCAAAAACTCGTCGGCGGCGGGATGCTGAGTGTGGGACTGGCGTTGGACTTGGCGATAGAGCTTGTGGGTATGAACGAGACGGCGATCGGCTCGCTCGTGGAGGCCAACTTCACCCAGCCGCTCTTACGAGGCGCCTGGCGCGGGTTGGCGTATGAGGACCAATACCGCCGCGAGCGGGACTTTCTGTTCTCGCTGTTCCAGTACGAGCGGTTTACCCAGACATTTGCGGTTGGGATCATCGAGAATTACTACAACGTCCTTCAGCAGCGGGACCAACTGCAAAACGAGCGGACCAATATCGGCCGTCTGAAAAAGACACTGGCCCTTACAAAGAACCAGGTGGACGCGGGGCAAACACGGCGATTCTATTTGGACCAGGCCGAGCAGAACCTGCTGAACGCTCAGATTCGGATGGAAGCCAACGAGCAGTCGTACCGAAACAGTTTGGACCAGTTAAAAGTGACTCTGGGCCTCCCGGTCGAGGCGAATATGGAGCTTCAGTACCCGCTGGCGCTGGAGCAATTGAACCAGGTCGGTCCCAAGCCGATTCCGTTCGACGAGGCACAGGCGGTCGAAGTGGCCCTGTGGACGCGGCCCGACGTGTTGGCCGAAAGGGCGGATCTGCGTGACGCGCAGCGCGACGTTCAGATCGCTGCCGATGCGTTCGTCCCTCAGTTGGACGTGTCGCTCGGCGTAAGCGCCGCCGGAAGCAAGGACAGTCGCTTTCATCGGATTCGGTTCGACGAACACACACGGTTCGCCAAGGTCGAGTTTAACTACCAGTTGGACCAGACCGACAACCGCGACGATTACCGCGCGTCTCTTATCGCCCTGGACAAGGCCCACCGCGACTACGCAGAGTTTGTCGATAACGTTTTGCTGGATGTGAGACGGTCTTACAGGGCATTGGTTCGGTCGCGCAAGAGCTACGAACTTCAGGTTCGCAACCTCGTTATCGCCAAGCGGCGGGACAAGCTGACGTTCATGGAGCAGAAAGAAGGCTTGGCTAGTCCCTGGGACGTTCTGGATGCCGCTGAGGCGCTGAGATTGGCCCAGAACGGCGTGACGAGGCAACTTGTAGATTACACGAACACGCGCCTTGATTTTCTTGCAAACCTTGGGATGCTTTATGTAGATGAAAAAGGGAGATTGCATGAGCGATCAGAGCCTTTCAAGTTCGAGCGTATCGGGCGACGATATCCGCACGTCACGGCGCAGTAAGTTGGCGTCCCGCCTCGCCCGGCCGCGCGTCTGGGCCGTGGGGGGGTCTGTGGTGCTGGTGATCGCCTTCCTGCTCATCTGGAAGGGCGGCATGAACCCGTCAGCGAATCCCGGTCTCGGGTCATTCGCCTACGTGACGCGCGGGGATCTGCCCGTCACCGTCGAAGAGACCGGAGAGGTCAAGGCCGAAAAGAGCAAGGTGATCGCCAACGACATAAGCTGGCCCGTCGTCATAAAGGAGGTCATCCCCGACGGAACAATCGTCAAGCCGGACGAGACCATCGTGCAGTTCGAGTGCAAGGAACTGCTCGATGCGATTGACAGGCAGGAGCTTGATGTATCCGGTGCGGAGAACCAGTACATCCAGGCCAGCAAGAACCTCGAACTGAGGATTCAGGAACTGGCGAACAACGTCGAAAGGGCCGAGCAGGACCTGCTTGTAGCCCGGGACAATCTCCGCCGTTACTGCGAGGGCGAATGGCCTATCAGGCAAGGCGACGCCGAAAGCGAAGTGGACCTTGCGAAGGTGGAGCTTACCCTTGCTGAAGACAAGTTGGCTTTTATGGTCAGGGCCAACGAGGATCCCGAACTGAACAGCCCCTACAGCAAGAATGAGATCACGACCGAACAGCTTAGGGTCAAACGCAGGAAGCAAGCCCTGCACAAGGCCCAATCCCAGCGGGAGATGCTGAAGAAGTATGACCATCCGCGACGCTTGAAGGCGTTCGAATGGTCGGTGGTGGAAGCCCAGGCGGCTTTGGACCGGGCCAAGTTGCAGCAGGCGACAGAGCAAAAAAGCGCCGAGCACAACGCCGAGACAAAGAGAAGACAGCTCGAGATGAAAAAGAAGAAGCTCGATGAGCTGCTGAAGGACCGGGAGAAACTCACCGTCAAGGCCGAGGCGACCGGCCTGGTCGTTTATGATCTCGGACGGCGCAGATTCGCTGACGTCACAGTCGAAGTGGGCGAGAAGATCGAACGCCGCCAACAGATAATGATCATCCCCGACCTGACCACTCTGGAGGTAAGGACCCAGGTTTACGAGGCCGTGATCGATCAGGTCAAAGAGGGGTTAAAGGCGTTCATCAAGCTGGACTCCAGGCCGGGCGAGGTCTTCACCGGGAAGGTCCGCAAGGTCCGCGCGCTACCGGACTCCCAGAACCGCTGGCTGAACCCGGACGTGAAATACTTCCGAATCAGAGTGAAGTTCGACGAAGATCAGGAAATGGAGGGGGTCCGCCCCGGCGGGGGTGCGACGGTGGAGTTGGTGTTGGATCAGCTCAAGGACGTGCTGCACGTTCCCGTCGCGGCCGTCTTTTCCCAGCAGGAGAAAAGGTACTGCTGGCGGGTAAATGGTGGTACGGCTCATCGCGTCACCGTCGAGATCGGCAAGATGAACAGCACGGACGTCGAGATCCGCTCGGGCCTGAACGAGGGCGACTGCGTGCTGCTGTCCGAGCCGCAAGGCGCCGTTACGGATGCGGCGGAACCCGCCGGCGGGACGTAGGAGCAGACGCCATGTCCGCCTTGGTGCACTTAGATGATGTCTGGAAGATCTATCAGATGGGAAGCGCCGGCGTCCCGGCGCTTTGCGGGATTGATCTGGACATATCCGAGGGCGAGTACGTGGCGATCATGGGGCCGAGCGGGTCGGGCAAGAGCACCATGCTGAACTTGCTTGGCTGCCTCGATCGCCCCACGCGCGGGCGTTATTCGCTTGGCGACCGGGATGTCTCGAGCCTGGACGATGATGAGCTGTCGCAGATACGAGGCGAGCGGGTCGGGTTTATCTTCCAGAGCTTCAACCTGATTCCGCAGTTGACCGTGCTTCAGAATATCGAGGTCCCGCTGTTCTATCGGGGCGTCCCTCGCCACGATCGTCATCCCCGCTCCCGCGAGCTGGCCCGCCTTGTCGCCCTGAGCGACCGGGTCGATCACAAGCCCGCGGAGCTGTCGGGCGGGCAGATGCAGCGGGTGGCCATCGCGCGTGCACTGGCCAACGATCCGCTGATGCTCCTGGCCGATGAACCCACGGGTAACCTGGACTCGGCGACGGGCTCGGAGATCCTGACCCTTTTCGATCAGTTGCATGATCGCGGCAGGACAATTGTGATGGTGACGCACGAAGACTTCGTCGCCGCCCACGCCTCCCGAGCCATCCAGCTGCTGGACGGCCGGATCGAATCGGACAGGCGTAACTGACAGCGTGTGAATCGCGATATGAAGGGCGTTCACAAAGTCGTTGACGTATTGGGCCTGGGGCTTCACAGCCTCGTGGTCCACAAGGTGCGCTCCGCGCTGACGGTCGTGGGGATTCTGTTCGGCGTCTGGAGCGTTATCGCGATGCTGGCGATAAACGAGGGGCTGTCCCGCGAAGCTCAGCGCACGCTGCGTGAGCTGGGCAGCGACAACATCATCATCGATTCCGTCAAACCTCCCGCCGGAGAGGCCAAGGCCGGCGAACAGCAATGGGGCATAATGCATTACGGGTTGACGCGCCAGGACGTGGTCCGTCTGCGTGACAACATCCCCGACGTGGTGCGATGCGTCATTACGCACAGGACGCTGAAGAAGGCCTACTCCAACGGAAGGATCGGCGACGTTTCCGTCATCGCCACCGAACCCACCTACGCCGACGTCTCCCGAATCGACATGCTTGCCGGAAGGTTCTTCAGGCCCGACGATCTGCTGCGCGCCAAACCGCACTGCGTACTGACGCGCTCACTTGCCGAAGCCTTCTTTGTCTGCGACGATCCTTTGGGTAAGGTCCTTCGAATCGGCGGGCAGCCATTCGTTGTGGTGGGAATCATCCGGCAGCTTCCCGCCGCACTTGCCGTCGGCTCCGGCAGCGACGTGGGAAACCACGTCCTGGTCCCCATCTCGGCCGACAGGATGCGATTCGGTAAGTTCACCGTGATGTTCGGTCAGGGGGGCAGTACGTTCGAGAAGGTTGAAATCAGCCAGATCATCCTCCAGATGAAAGACGAAGAGTCGGTGATAAACGGCTCGGCGGTGGCGAGAAATCTTCTGGGCCGGTACCACGAAAAGCGGGACTACGAAATCCGCGTCCCGATTGAAGAGATAGAGGCGATGCGGAAGAACAGGCGGCTGTGGACGCTGATGTTTACCGCGATCGCGGCCGTCTCGCTGCTGGTCGGGGGGATCGGAATCATGAACATTATGCTCGCCTCCGTTACGGAACGAACACGCGAAATCGGCATCCGCCGGGCGCTTGGCGCCAAGAAGCGCGATATCGTCGTGCAGTTTCTCATCGAGGCCGTCTCGCTTACCGCGTTGGGCGGGCTGCTGGGGATCGCGGTGGGAATCGTGGTTCCATGGGCGGTCGAGCAGATCTTGGGCGTAATGACCGTCGTCACGGCGATGACCATGTTGCTTCCGCTGGTGATGGCCGCCGCCGTCGGTCTGATCAGCGGGCTGTACCCGGCCATTCGCGCCGCCAAGCTCGACCCGATCGCCGCACTGCGGCACGAATAACCCTGCGAGCATCGCCAACATCGCGGCCGTCATCTCGGCTCCGCCGGGCCGCGTTTCGGCCGCGCCAAAGAATCCGCTTAACGTCACTCGATTTCACATCCAACGTTGCTGAAACGCAAGCGCCTCGGTGCAGCTTATCGCAGCCGGTCCACCCATCACCCCGAAAGATAATTCTATAATTACTTGCCTTTGTGCCCAGGGCCGTTACAATTAGAATGACCTGTCTGGTGTTGTTGCAAGATAGGGCACTCCTCAGGCGCGGGTAAGGGCGGCTCCGCCCGGAACCGACCCGCGTCGGGCCGCACGGCCGAGTTCCCACCCCAATGGGACCGTTGTGAACCTACAAACCTGGGGAGGTGTAAGATGGACAGATTCATCGCACGCCGGCTGAAACGGAACGCATACCTTGGAACTTCACGAAATCGTGGCATACTAGTTGGCGCCCGGCCGCTGTTCGAGCAGCTTGAGCCAAGGGTCCTGCTGGACGCCGACACTGTCTTCGGTCCACAGCAGGACATCTCGCTTTCAACTGGAGGGCCTACCTGTGTTCGGGCGGCGGACTTGGACGGGGATGGGGATGTCGACGTCTTGTCGGCTTCAGGCTTAGACGACAAGATCGCCTGGTACGAGAACCTCGGCGGCGGGATCTTCTCGGTTCAGAAGGTAATCTTCACGGGGGTCAGTGCCGCCATCTCGGTCTACGCCGACGACCTGGACGGGGATGGGGATGTCGACGTCCTGTCGGCTTCACTCCGCAAGATCGGTTGGTACGAGAACCTCGGCGGGGGGGTCTTCTCGGTTCAGAAGGTCATCTCCACGGCGGCGGATGGGGCCAAGTCGGTCTACGCGGAGGACCTGGACGGGGACGGGGATGTCGACGTCCTGTCGGCTTCAGAGTGCGACTCCACGATCGCCTGGTACGAGAACCTCCCAACCCCGGGCGACACCAATAATGACGGGAAAGTCGATGTCCTCGATCTGGCGGCGCTGTCAGCCAACTGGTCGGCAATAAGTCCCGGCCCGAAGGACTGGTCGCAAGGGGACTTTAACCATGATCTGGTCGTTGATATCGTGGATCTGACGGCCTTGGCCGCAAACTGGAGCTTCGTCGGGTCGGTTGGCGCGGCCGACGATTCCGCTGAGACCGACGTAATCACAACCGGCGCGGTGCAGAGCAGCAGTCTGGATACAGACATGCAGACCCCAGCAACGCCAGTTCCCGACACGCAATCTGTTGACAGTCCCGTAGCGGCCGAACCGCCCGCCCGCCCAAGCAGATCATCGTACGCCGCATGGCTCGCACACGAGCGG
>DAOVQV010000022.1 GCA_030628445.1 Phycisphaerae bacterium
GGAGCCAACTATGCGGTGCGTAACCTGCTGGACGGGACCGCCGAGGTAACCCAGCAAAGGCACAGCATCGCCCTTAATCGTGACAGTGTACTGAGCAACCCCAAGGCCCAGTTGCTGTGGGAGAACATGACAGACCAGACCGTAGAGGGCATCTGCACCAAGGATGGTTCGGCCGTGGGCCTGCAGGCAGTTTTGGCAGGCCCTGCCCCCGGTCTGGTGAACGGACATATCAGCGAATTCGTCGAGTCCCTGGCCATCGGCCGGGCGTACAAGAGGTAATCCAGGCAAATGCCGAAACGTACAGACTTGAAGAAAATCCTGATGATCGGTAGCGGGCCGGTAATCATCGGCCAGGCGTGCGAGTTCGACTATAGCGGCTCGCAGGCGTGCAAAGCCCTGTTGGAGGAAGGTTACGAGGTCGTCCTGGTCAACAGCAATCCCGCCACCATCATGACCGATCCGGTCATGGCGCATCGGACATACATCGAGCCGATAGTGGCTGAGATCATCGAGAAGATCATAGCGCGCGAGAGGCCCGACGCCGTCCTGCCCACACTGGGCGGTCAGACCGGGCTGAACGTGGCGGTCTTCCTCGCCCGGGCCGGAGTGTACGACCGCTACGGCGTCGAAGTGCTCGGGTGCGACCCGGCCGCGATCAGCACTGCTGAGGACCGCCAGGAATTCAAGGACGCCATGACGGAGATTGGTTTGAAGGTCCCGACCAGCGGGATCGCCCACAATGTCGCCGACGCCATGGCGATCATCGAGCAGATCGGCCTGCCCGTCATCGTCCGCCCGGCCTTTACGCTGGGTGGGACCGGCGGGAGCACCATCTACAACACCGAAGAGGCACCGTCCCTGCTGGAGCACGGCCTCAAGAGCAGCCCGGTCACCGAGATCCTCGTCGAACGCAGCGTGCTGGGCTGGAAGGAAATCGAATATGAGGTGATGCGCGACTGCAAAGACAACGTCATCATAATCACCAGCATGGAGAACATCGACCCGATGGGCGTCCACACCGGAGACAGCATCGTGGTCGCCCCGGCCCAGACCCTCACGGCTGAGGACTATGCCCGCTACGTGGACTACTGCAAGCGAATCATCCGCCGCATCGGCGTAAAAGGCGGCGGCGTGAACATCCAGTTCGCCGGGGACCCCGAAAGCGACGAGATATTTATCATCGAGGTCAATCCGCGTCTGTCCCGCAGCTCCGCCCTCGCAAGCAAGGCCACGGGCTTCCCGATCGCCAGCGTGGCAACCAAGCTGGCAGTCGGATATACGCTCGATGAGGTCCTCAACAACGTAACGGGCAAGACCTACACCATGCAGGAACCGACAGTGGACTACTGCGTGGTTAAGACCCCGCGGTTTACTTTCGAGAAGTTTCCCCAGGCCGAGCGCATCGTCAACACGAGCATGAAGAGCGTCGGCGAGGCGATGTCCATCGGCAGGACGTTCGCCGAAGGACTTCAGAAGGGCCTGCGGTCTTTGGAGATCTCCCGTTTCGGTTTTGGGGCAGACGGTAAGGATCCGGATGAGCTTCCCGACGAGCAGACAGTAACCGAGAAGCTCTCCACACCCAACGACGAGCGGTTGTTCTACATCCGCTACGCCCTGCAGCTTGGGTTTGATATCGATCGGATCTACGAGCTGAGCAAGATCGACCGGTGGTTCATCTGGCAGTTCAAGCAGTTGCTGGTAATCGAGGAGGAAATCCGCTCCGCCGGGCCGAACGGCGGAATTAACGGCGCCGATAAGGAGCTGCTTGGTAAGGCGAAGGGCTGGGGCTTCTCCGACCGTCAGTTGGCGCACCTGCTGGGTTGCGAAGAAGCCACCGTCCGCAAGAAGCGAAAGCAGCTCGGTGTCTGTCCGGTGTACAAGCTCGTGGACACCTGCGCCGGAGACGTCGATCCGGCCCGGCCGTATTTCTATTCGACCTACGAGCCCATCGATCAATGCCGCGCCACCGACAAGAAAAAGATCATCATTCTAGGCGGCGGACCCAACCGCATAGGCCAGGGGATTGAGTTCGATTACTGCTGCGTTCACGCGGCGATGGCTGTGCGCGAAGAAGGCTGCGAAGCCATCATGATCAACTGCAACCCCGAGACGGTCAGCACGGATTACGACACGTCCGACCGGCTGTACTTCGAGCCGATGACGGCGGAGGACGTGCTGAACGTGGTCGAGGCGGAAAAGCCCTTCGGCGTGATACTCCAATTCGGCGGCCAAACGCCGCTCAACCTCTCAGCCGAGCTGGAGGCCAACGGTGTACCGCTGTTGGGCACAAGCCCAAGAAGCATCGACCTCGCCGAGGATCGCAAGCGATTCAAGGAGCTGCTGGAGGACCTGGGCCTTCATCAGGCGCCCAACGGGACGGCCACGTCCTACGAAGAGGCGGCCGGGCTGGCCGAGCAGATCGGGTATCCGGTGTTGGTCAGGCCCTCCTACGTCCTGGGCGGAAGGGCGATGGAAATCGTCTACGACCGGGACGAGCTGAAACACTTTATGACCCAAGCCGTGGAAGCATCGCCCGAGCGACCGGTGCTGGTCGACAAGTTCCTGGAAAACGCCGTCGAAGTGGACGTCGATGCGATCAGCGACGGGAATCTCACCGTCATCGGGGCGATCATGGAGCATATCGAGCAGGCCGGCGTCCACAGCGGCGACAGCGCCTGCGTAATCCCGCCGCAGACGCTTTCGGGCGAGACCTGCGAGGAAATCGCCAGACAGACCAAGGCCCTGTCCGAGGCGTTGGGCGTCGTGGGTCTGATGAACGTCCAGTACGCCGTCCAGGACGGGAAGGTATATGTCCTAGAGGTCAACCCCAGGGCCTCGCGAACCGTACCGTTTGTCGCCAAGGCCAAGGGCGTACCACTGGCCAAGCTTGCCACGAAGGTGATGATGGGACATACACTGGAGCAGCTCGGGCTGACGGAAGAGGTTGCCATCGACCACGTAGCCGTCAAGGAGGCGGTCTTCCCGTTCGCCCGATTCCCGGGTGTCGATACGCAGTTGGGCCCGGAGATGAAGTCCACCGGCGAGGTGATGGGAGTTGCTGAGGATTTCGGGATGGCTTTCGCCAAGGCCCAGCTAGCCGCCGGTCAGAACCTACCCACCGCCGGGACGGTGTTCTTCTCCCTGCGCGACCAGGACAAGACGCCGCAGATCATCGAGGTCGCGCGGACGCTGGCCGAGCACGGTTTCCAGCTTTGCGCTACCGACGGGACCGCCCGGTTCTTCAGCGAGGCCGCCCTTTCGTCCCAGCGCGTCAATAAGGTAAGACAAGGCCGCCCTCACATTGTGGACAAGATAATCGACGGGCAGGTCGCGCTGGTGATAAACACACCCAGCGGAAAGCACCCCCGCGAGGATGAAATCGCCATCCGCAGCACCTCCTGGGCTCGCAGCATCCCCATCATCACGACCGTGCAGGGCGCCGTCGCAGCCGCTCAGGCCATAAGCGCGCTTAAACAGACCGAAATGTCCGTAAAGACTCTGCAGGAGTACACGATAGCAACCCACGGCCAGGTCCCAGCCCCACGATCTGTGTTCTAGAGCCGCCGCAAGCAACTCTTGTGAGTTAGGCGGGTGCTTGGTTAAACTGCTGTGGACATCTCAGTACACTCCAGCAAAGGGATAGAACAATGATTGTCGGCGTGCCTCGCGAGATCAAGGTTGATGAGTATCGGGTGGCTCTGCTGCCCGTCGGAGCTGAGCTTCTGGGACGGGACGGGAATACCGTGCTGTTTGAACGCGGGGCCGGGGCGGCGAGCGGGTTCAGCGATACTGCGTACGAGGCAGCGGGTGCAAAGATCATCGATGACGCAGCGCAGATCTTCGCCGAAGCGGGACTGATCATAAAGGTCAAGGAGCCGCTCCCCCAAGAGATCGCCAAGCTGGGCCCCGATCAGACTGTCTTTACGTATTTCCATTTCGCCGCCTCCCGCGAGTTGACGGAGGGCTGCCTGGGCAGCGGGATCACAGCCGTGGCCTATGAGACACTTCAGGACCCAAGCGGCCGCCTGCCCCTACTTGCGCCCATGAGCGAGGTCGCAGGGAAGATGTCCATCCAGGAAGGCGCCAAGCACCTGGAGCGGCCCATGGGGGGCCGCGGGATCCTGCTGGGCGGCGTAGCGGGCGTCGAACCCGCCAACGTGCTGATCCTCGGTGGAGGCGTGGCGGGCTCCGCAGCCGCCCGCGTCGCAGCGGGGATGGGCGCAAACGTTATTATAATGGACATCGACCTCAACCGCCTGCGGTACCTTGAGGAGGTCATGCCCGCCAACGTCACCACCATATACAGCGACCCGCACGCCATCGAGCGACACCTCATGCTCGCCGACCTCGTTGTAGGCGCTGTGCTGACCCCCGGCGGGCGGGCGCCGATCCTGATTTCCAAGGACTCCCTCACCAGGATGAAAAACGGGGCCGTTGTCGTGGACGTCTGTATAGATCAAGGCGGCTGCATGGAGACGTCCAGGCCCACCACACACGGCGAACCCACCTACGTAATCGAGGGCGTGGTCCATTACTGCGTCGGCAACATGCCCGGCGCCGTCGCCCGCACAAGCACCCAAGCGCTGTGCAACGCAACCCTACCATACGCCCGCCAGCTTGCCCGCCTGGGCGGCGAGGGCTTCGCAGCCCAGAACGACGGCTGCGCCGCGGCGGTCAATATGCGCGACGGTAAGATCGTCAACAAGGCTGTCAGCGGAGCGTTCCCGGACTTACCGAAGGCGTAGCGAAGTATCTTGACGGGCCTGGAGCAGCTAACGGGATTCTGTAGCGCTCTGGGGCCGCTGGGCGAGATACTTGAAGGCATGGACCACCATGTCGACGGCCTTGGCGACCGGGTCGCTGAGCGGGGCGTCCAGGTCGCCGGATTTCGGCTGGATTCCCAGCACGGCGCAGCGACAGGGATGCATCATCCCCAGTAGCTCCAGGAACGCCAACGGCGCCGGGCCGTGCGTGCTCGGCCCCTGACCGGTGATCCCCTCGGCCGAGACTACCTCAACCGCGCCGGGGGCGACCCCAAAATCGAGGGCGTCGACGAGCAGGACGGATTCCGGTTTGAGTTCGACAATTTTCATCAGAAAGCTCTCGGGTACGGTCTGGGTGTTGAACACCTTCCAGGGGATTTGACCGCTAAGCTTCTTGCCCACCTCGACGCCGGCTGCATCGTCACCGGCAAGGGTGTTGCCGATGCAGACTATCACCATCGACCCGGAAGCGAATTCGGCGAGGTGATCTGCGAGATGCTCGACCGTATCGATACCGCGGTGATCTCTACCGGCGGAATTTGAATCTGGGTCGTGCTGATCGGCGAAGGCGGGGGGCATGTTTCTACTCACCCCACAGCTCTCGCACGACCATAGTCCTGCGACACGCCGGGCACATGATCCGCATCATGTCGTTGCGAGCCAAGGCAGGCTCGTCCAACCTGCCGCCGTCCTTGGCTGCTAATCTCATGCTCCCGTCGGCCGATACGATCAGCGTCGGATTGGCGTAGGCCTTGGCGCCGAGCTGCTCGGCGACCCAGCGCAAGTGCTTTGGCGTGCCCACAATCGCACCGCACAGCTCGCAAAGTATCAGTTCATGTTCGATCTGCGTGGCGGGCTCGGACCGATCCAGCCCGGACATGTCGTAGGTCTTGGTCAGTTTTATCCCCTCTTTCGTAGTACAGTTCAACTCGCACTGTCCGCAAAAGATGCACTTGTCACATCGCTGGCGAAGTGTGCGCGTCGGTTGAGCGGATTGGATATCGTCGGTGACGGTGATCGCCAGGGCCGGGCAAACCTCCGCGCAAGCCCCACACCCGATGCATTTATCCTCGTCGAACTCGGGCTTGCCCCGAAACCCATCCGGGGGCGTGTGCGGCTCGAAGGGATACTTGGAGGTAAACGGACCGGAGATGACGGCCTTGATGGCCTCCTTCAGCTCACGTAGTTTCGGCTTCTTCACTTTGCACCGATCCTTCTGTCGTTTGCTGTGTTCGAATGACCTGGGCGCGGTCGGCGAAGGCGTCTTCGACGCTGCCGGTCCACAGGGGGACCCCGGAGATGTAGGCGCCGCGGCAGATAGCGTGTGCGGCGACGGGGCTGGTCAGCAGCACGAAAGCGGCACAGATGACGGCCTTTAGGCCCATCTGCCAGTTGGCGCCGATGAATCCTATCCCGGCGACGCCAATCAGGATCATGCACGTCCCAAGCGTCACGCACTTGGTGGCCGCCTGCGCCCGGTTGTAGACGTCCGGGAGGCGGACCAGACCTATGCACCCGAACAGGTCAAACACCAATCCGACGCCTATGAACACGTAGAAAAAGTTCTCAAGCATCGTATGACCTGCCTTCCAGGTATTTAGCCAGCGCCAGCGTCCCGACGAAGCTGATGAGGGCCCAGGCGATGGCAATGTTCATGTAGTATTCCTGCTTGGTGGTAAGGGCCATGACGCAGCAAAAACCCACCACCAGCGTCCCAAGGATGTCGATGGCTACCGTACGATCCGGAGCGCTGGGCCCGCGCCCGATCCGATGCAGGCACAGCACCGAAGAGAGAAGCAGAACGGCCAACGCGATCTGCACGAAAACGCTCATTCGAATATCCTCCTCAGCATCGGTTCAAACCGGCCGCATATCTCGGCGGTCCGCTTGGCCGGGTCGTCGGTGTAAATGTTAATCCAGTGGATGTAGAAATCATCACCGTCGATATCCACGGTGAGCGTTCCGGGGGTAAGCGTGATGCTGTTGGCGAGGAACGTCTTGGCCATCTCACTTTTCAGCGTGGTGCGGACCTTGACAATCCCCGGACGGATAGGGAGGTCGGGATGTATCACGCGAAGGGCAACGTCGACATTCGCCTTCAGGCAGTAGTAGAAAAAGTATGGGAGGTACAGCAGGAAGAATACCCATCGCCTCGGCGTAAGAATCATGTATATCCGGTCGGGGAAGACGTCAGAGAGGTACGTGGAGACCAGCAGGGCGAAGAAGACGCCCGCGCCAAGCACGACGAGGTCCAACGACCAGAATAGACCCACCCAAAGCACGAATACCGTCACCAGGCATGTCAACCGTTTCATGGGAGGGCTCCTAATAGGGCCTCACCGGCCGGGGTGAACAGCAAATCCCTCAGCGGGACAAGCGCCAAACCGGCACAGATGCAGACAATCGTCAGGAGGACCAACGCGATGCACATCCCCGCCGGCGCCTCGCGGGCTGCGGCGACCGCATCGGACGGTTCGCCCTCCAGGACGTATCGTTGAACCTTGATGTACATCAGCAGCGTTCCGACCGCCACGCCGATACCCACCGCCGCCAGGACGTTGTGTCCCGACAGCACCAGGGCGATGATGATGATCAGCTTGGAGAAGAATCCGTTAAACGGCGGGACGCCGGAGATGCTCAGGGCGCCGATCCGGCAGCAGAAGCTGGTTACGGGCATGCGGCGCGACAGGCCGCCCATCTCCTTCAGCAATCGCGTATGGGCCTGCTGTTCGATCGACCCGGAGGCCAGGAACAGCAGGCTCTTAAACGTGGCGTGATTGAACAAGTGGAACAGCCCGCCAAAAAGACACAAGGCGGCAACAGTTCGATCCGGCGCAGCACGGCTCATCGCCTCGGCCGCTACGCCAAGGGCCAGGACGACGTATCCGACCTGCGAGATGCTGCTGTAGGCCAGTAGCCGCTTGAAGTCCCACTGGCCGATCGCCAGGAACATTCCCAGCACCATGGACAGGAGGCCCATGGCTATCAGGATGTTGGCGTAGTACGGGCTGACCCCCAGAACGCCGAAGACCACCCGCGCCAGGGCGTAGACTCCCGAGGCCTTGATCAGCACGCCGGAAAGCATCGCCGAGATCGGGGCCGGCGCCGAGGGGTGCGCATCGGGCAGCCAGGCGTGGAAGGGTACCATGGCCGCCTTCAGGGCGAGCCCCGCGATTATCGCCGCTCCCCCCAGCAGCACCCCCGGAGAGTCCGGGCCGATCGTACGGAGGGCTTCGGAGATCTTGGCCATGTTCAAATGCCCGGTCAGCGAATAGAGGATCGTCACGCCCAGCAGGATAAAGGCTGAACCCACCGTCCCGAGGATCAGGTACTTAAAGGCGGCTTCCAGCTCCTCGGACTCACAGCCAAACGCCACCAGTGCATACGAGGCGATCGCGGCGACCTCGAGGAAGACGAACAGGTTGAACATGTCCCCGGCCAGCACCACGGCGCTCATCGCCCCCGTCATCAGCAGGAACAGCGCGTCGAACAGCCAGACCTTTGTGAATCGCCGCATGTACTGCGTGGCGAAAATGATCGACGCCAGAGCGACGAAGTTGATGACAATGAGCATCAACTTCGAGAGCCCGTCGCAGACCAACTCGATGCCCAGCGTCTGGCCTTGCCCCCACCCGCCCACGTAGACGTGCAGCGCCCCAGCCCACAGCAACCGACCCGCTATCAGCAGGTTGACCAGCACCGCAAGGACGGCCAGCGGCGTGGTCAGACGCTTTAGCGGCCCGGCGTGCGCAATCATCACGATGAGGAAGGCAGCGCCTAACGGCAAAGCCACCAACAACGGTACGAGTTGTTCCATATCTCGTCTACCTTACCGCTTTGTAATACCGACGGGTCTGAACTGCTCGGCGTCGAACAATCGCACCGCCCGCCGGTCAGCCTCGAAGCTTCCTTATTCGGTTCATGTCAAACGTGCCGTACTTCTGGTGCAGCCGTATAGCCATCGACACCATAAGCGCCGTTATACCCAAACCGATGACGATGCTTGTCAGGACCATCGCCTGGGGTAGCGGGTCTACGCCCGTCTCGGCCAGGTCCGCGGCCGTCTGGCCCGGGGAGAGGATCGGCGCCACTCCGTCCGAGCGGTAACCCACAAGCACAAGAAGCAGGTTCACCGCGTAATCGATAATGAGCACCCCGACGATAATCTTGATGATGTTCTTCTTAGCGACCACGATGTACAAGCCGACCAGAAGGACCGCAAATGTCAGCAGATATATCGTTATGCCCATTTCATAATTCCCTTCCGACACGCCTGATGCTGCGGGGCCGCCCGTACTTAAAGGCCGACAGAGCCACAAACGCCCCGGCCAGGCCCGCACCGACCTTCAGCAGGATCGCCAGGTTCGCCAGCGGTATCATCCCACCGGAAAGCAGGTGATGCGCCGTCCCGATAGGGATGAAGTTGACGAAGAAGCCTCCCGTGATGTACCCACACAGCGCCACCACCAGAAAACCCATCGCGCCCGTTCCATCCCAGATGTGGCACTTCGGTTCGTTGACGATCCGCCCGGCGAAGCCGCTTCCGAACGCCAGCACCACCAGTACCGCCGCAGCGGCCAGGATAACCCCACCTGCAAAGCCCCCGCCGGGCGAGAGGTGCCCGGTCAGGGCGATGTAGACCCCGAAGAGGGCGATAAACCCGGCGATTATCCGAGTGGTGTTCTTGACGATGATTGTCATCCCGGGTTGGCTCATAACACTGGCTCCTGCTTTCGCCGCCCCACCTGACGCAATATCACATAAACCCCGAGAATGGAGACGAATATCACCGTTGCCTCCCCGAGCGTGTCATAGGCCCGGTAGTCCAGCAATATGGCCATGACGATATTGGCTGCTCCGGTCTCGGCGGGACCTTTTGCCAGATAATCCGAGCTAACAGGTGAGGGTAGGGCCTCATCGGGATTCGCAAAGGTCGCAGCGCCGAACGCAGGGATGGTCCCGTCCGCCCCGGTCCCCCCGACCGCCACGAACGTCACCACCAGCAACACACCGCCGGCCAGAAGGACCGCGCCGGTTCGCAGCGCATCCCGCGCGTCTGTGGTGGACGTATCCTCCCGCCGCAGGACGACGCGCACCAACAATACCAGCGCTATGACCTCCACCACTACTTGCGTAATCGCCAGGTCCGGAGCGCCCAGCAGCAGGTCTATCACGCTGAGTGCGAACCCGGCCGCCCCTATGCAGATTACAGCGCTGAGCAGGTCGCGTGTCTCAGCCGCGATCAAGGCCGCTATCAGCATGAACAATATCAGCGCCACGATGAAGTGTTCTACGCCCATCGTCTTATGTCTCCACGGTCAGCAGCAGGTACACCACCATCACGGTAAGACCAACCAGCACCCAGGAGACGTACAGACTTATCAGCCCGGTGTGCTGGGCGCGGAGAAGCTCTACAAGCGTCCGCCCATATCTCCCGGTCCAGTGGTACAGGTCCATCGCCCCGGCCTGGCCGTGCTTCAGCAGCGGGCCGATAACGGGCAGCTTGCTTATCGTCTCGTAAAAGTGCGTACCCGGGGTGCGGAAGCGGTCGTCGGTTGCTGCAGGGACCTCACCGGCAAGAAAGGGACGGACCACGCGGATCTTCTTCCAGCCCGCCCAGATCCATACGAACACAAAACCCATCATGATGCCGATCAGAATAAGCCCCGTAGCCTGCGACGGGCTCCACAGACCCAGCGTGCCGGTATCTACGATGTACCTGGTCGCAGTTACCCCTTCTCCCGTGGTAGCGGCGCCTGCGATGGCTGGGGCGAGTATGTGCTGCGTCGCTAGTTGGGGCCAGAGCCCCAGAAGCACGCAAGCCCCCGCCAGCACGATCATCGGTGCGACCAGGAAGAAGCTTTCACGGGGGCGGCGCGACACGTAAGCAGCCTGCTTTGGCGCCGGCGCCAAGAACGCCGAATAGATCACCTTCACGAAGCTCGCCAGCGTAAGTGCGCTGCCGAACACCGCCGCAACCAGCAGCGCCATTGCAAAACCCCGACCGGATACTTGCAGCGCGCCTTGATAGACCAACCACTTGCTGACGAAACCGTTGAACGGCGGGACGCCGGAAATCGCCGCAGCGCTGATGGCCGAACATACAAACGTCACCGGCAAATATCTCGCCAGGCCTCCCATATCTTCCACGTCATCACTGCCGACAGCCCGGCCGACCGTCCCGCTCATCAAGAACAAATTGGACTTATAGATTGCATTGTTGATCATGTGGAACAGCCCGCCGATCACGCCGATGGTCGTCCCCGTCCCGATGCCCAGGACCATATAACCGACCTGGCTGACGGCGTGGAAGGAAAGCAGCTTCTTCAGGTTGTGCTGCACCATCGCCATCAGGACGGCGGCGATTATGGTCACAGCCCCGACGATCATCATCACCATCTGCATGGTGGGGTCAGGTTGGAAGATCCGCAGGGACAAGACGGCAAGCAAATAGATACCAAGCAGCTTATCCAGCGCCGCGGGCAGATACGCCATTACGGACGTGGGGGCCCCCTCGGCTGCGGCGGGGATCCAGGTGTGCAGCGGGATTGCCCCCGCCTTAGCTAAAGCGCCGATCAGAATGAGAACGTACACGACGTATCCGGTGGCGCCCATCTGCGCGACGCTGACGGGCCCGCGCGACAGCGACAGGTTCGCCGTCCCGCCTTCCGAGCAGGCCAGCAGGACAACCGCCAGGAGCAAACACGCATCCGCAAAACCCAAAATGCTGTATGTCTTCGCCCCGCCCTTGGCGGCCCCGGGGCGGCC
>DAOVQV010000337.1 GCA_030628445.1 Phycisphaerae bacterium
GGAAAGGAGATGATCCAGCCGCCAAGCCCGCCTTCTTCCGTTACGCTGAAGATGCCATACGCTGTCAGCCAGATTGCCCAAAGGAGATTGATAATGGCATATGCCTTGTGCAGCAATACACCGCGTTTGGCGTGACATAGCAGGCAGATCCCTGCGATAGCAAGCAACAGGCTCGTACCGCCGTATACAGCCGTATACACACTGCCCATCAGGCCCGGGAAGACGAGCTTGAAGCTCACGGCGTCGAAGAAGTTGATCACAGTCATGCCCAAGAAGAACTCCTCATACGCAATCGCGACAGACACAACCCCAAGCACCGTCGCCCAAATGGGTTCGACGGCTCTGTTTTGGTGGCGGCTTTCTTGCTTCCGGATTTGCTGTACTACGGTCTTGCGAGCCATCCAGGCCGTCAGGAACACCGCATAAGCAAGTATCAGCAATGGTGCAACCATACGCAGGTATGAGTAGGGGTCGAGTTGCGGAAAGAGTTTGAGGTTGACGGAAAGCCGCAAGACAAGGTTTGTGCAACCCGTCCCTAGTATCCCCAGCATCGCGCCTGCATAGATGGCATGAAGGTATCTGCCGATCCGTAAGTTGCGAAACAGCACGATCCCTGCGGACAGGGCAAGCAATCCCGATATACTGCAGGTAGAGATCAGGATTACGTTGTAGAGGACGGCTGACTCGCCATCGGGGATGCGGGCCGCGAGTTTCATAGCGAAGACCGCGAACCAGAAATATATCACGCCTGCCAGAATCGAAAGCGACCCGATCACGAAGGGCCAAGTGAGGCCCTCGTGTCTTCTTGGCAGGTCGGCCGAATTACTTTCGGGTTCGCCTGTTTGCCCGGGTTCTTCGCTCATGTTCACCCCTTAGGGAAACGCGCCCGTGACCCCTAACGCGCCACGGGTTCGCCGAGGATCTTCTTGAGCTGCTCGAGGCGTTTCTTCATTTGTGCGGGCGTCTTGGTCTCCAGGGACAACCGCAGCAGCGCCTCGGTATTCGACGGGCGCACATTGGCCCACCAGTCGCCGTACTGCACCGTTACGCCGTCGAGGTGGTCGATCTCGGCGTCCTTGAATACCTCAGCGCCCTCGTCCATCTTCGCCTGCTTGTCCTCGATCTGGAAGTTTATCTCCCCGCTGTGGGTGTACTTGTTCAGCGGCGCCATCAACTGGCTGAATGGCCGGTCCTGCGAGGCGATGACGCTGATGGCCGTGGCGAAGGCGATCGCGCCGCTGTCGCAGTTGAAGTTGTCCCGGAAATAGAAGTGCCCGCTCAGTTCGCCTCCGAAGACCGCGTGCCCGTCGGCCATGGCCTTTTTCATGAAGGCGTGCCCGACGCGCTCCCGCCGCGGTGTCCCGTTGGCGGAAAGGATCTCCTCGGGCACCACGCGCGAGCAGCGCAGATCGTAGACGACCATCGCGCCTGGGTTGTCCTTCAGGAAGTGGCGCCCCAGCAGGGCCGTCATCAGGTCGCAGCGGACGGTCTGCGCCTTTTCGTCGACGAAGATACAGCGGTCGGCGTCGCCGTCGAGGCAGACGCCCAGATCCGCCTTGCGGCGCTTCACCGCGGACTTCAGCTGCCTTAGGTTCGCCTCGATCAACGGATTTGGCGGATGGGCGAACTTACCTCCGACCCGGAAGTTCAGTTTTATGATATCGAGCTTGGTGTCCTTGAAGATCGCCGGGATCATCTTACCGCCCATCCCGTTGGAGGCGTCGACCACAACCTTAAGGGGCCTGGGGAGGCGGAGGAACCGCAGGACGTGCTTCCTGTACTCGTCCCACAGGTCGACCGTCCCGATCTGCCCGGTCGAGGCGGCCTGCGGCATGCGGCGCAGTGCGCCGGTGATGTGCTTTATCTCCTTCAGGCCCGTGTTCTGTCCGATGGGGCGGGCCTTAAACCCGGTGATCTTGAATCCGTTGTATTCGATTGGATTGTGCGAGGCGGTCACCTGGACCCCGCCGCACGCGCCCAGATGGTTTATGGCGAAGTACATCATCGGCGTGTCGCACATCCCGATGTCAACGCACCCGCACCCCGTTGCGGTAATCCCGCTGATCGCTGCCTCGGCAAGTGAAGGGCTGTGGGACC
>DAOVQV010000160.1 GCA_030628445.1 Phycisphaerae bacterium
AGTCGATGTAAAAGACGGATACGCCAGGAATTACCTCCTGCCGCATCGACTGGCCATCGAGCCGACCGACGCGAATCTAAGGGCCATCGAGGCCGAAAAGCAGCGCTACCGAGAAGAGCTCGCCCGCGAGCACGACCAGCTCGAGGCCAAGGCCGCCCTTATCCGCGGCAAGGAGATCACCATTACCGCCCGAGCGAACGTGGAAGGTCACCTTTACGGCTCGGTGGGCCCGGCCCAGATATCGGCCGCCCTGGCCGAGGACGAGGTGTTCGTCGAGCCCAAGTACATAGCGCTTGACGAACCGATTCACACACTGGATAAATACGACGTGCAGGTGAGCTTCTCCGAGGACGTCCACGCCACGATTCACGTGTGGGTGGTTCCCGCACATGAAATCGACGTCCAGGACGAAGAGGACCAGCCGTCCCCTGAGGCGTATCCGGCTGAGGGCGAGCAGACCGATCAGTTGGGCGCGCTTGACTCGGACGAGTAATCGCGGAGTTGCCCGCAGGGCTATCGAGCAGCCGGAAACGGGCATTGAGATCGCGATTCCGCCGGGTGTGATGACAATTGCCGGGCTGACCGGACGCGCGCACGCCGCCAGCCAGGGAAGGCACGATCATGGCCAACGAATCTCAGCAGACTTCGGCCGCCGGCCAGGGCGAAAAGAGCGCGACCGACCGGGTCCCCCCCCAGGCCATCGAGGCGGAAGCGTGTGTGCTCGGCTCGATGATGCTGGACAAGGACGCCATCGACCTGGTCGTACAGATCATCCAGCAAGAGCACTTCTACAGGCCCGCCCACCAGTGGCTTTTCCAGGTGCTCGTGGAAATGAGGCAGCAACCCAGGGAGATCGATCCGGTTACGATCAAGGAGGAGCTCGTCCGGCGGAAGCTCTTCGAGCAGATCGGGGGGCAGGAGTACCTCATCCAGTTGATCGCGGGCGTGCCCTCTTCGGCCAATGCCGAGTACTACGCGACGATCGTCCGCGACAAGGCCTTGCTGCGGCAGCTCATCGAAGCCGGCACGGACATCATCCGCCAGGCCTACGACGCCCGCGATGAGGCGTCGGCTGTCGTCGACCGGGCGGAACACTGCGTCTTCGAGATAGCCCAGCAGCAAATCGGCGGACAGGCGATCTCTCTTGCCGGGCTGCTCCAGGAGACTTTCAAGGACCTCGAGGCCAACGACGGGCAAATGATCACGGGCCTGGCCAGCGGCTACCACCAGCTCGACGAGATGACAAGCGGCTTTCAGCCGGGCGAGATGGTGGTTCTGGCGGCCCGGCCTTCGATGGGCAAGACGTCCATCCTGCTGAACATCGCCGAGTACATGTCCGTCTACGACAAGAGATCCGTGGGCGTGTTCTCGCTGGAGATGTCCCGACACCAGCTTGCCGAGAGGCTGCTGTCCTCGCACGCGAGGTTCAACCTGCGTCAGATGAGGCGGGGCATGATCACGCCCGAGGCGTGGACAACCCTCCAGGCGGCTGCCGGCGACCTGGAACAAGCCCAGATGTTCATCGACGACTCGCCAACGCTGACGGTCATCCAGTTGCTCGCCAAGGCCCGGCGGATGAAGGCCGCCCATCAGATCAGTTGCATTTTCCTGGATTACCTACAGCTAATGACCTACATCGGCCGGTCCAACAGCCGGCAGGAGCAGATGACCGAAATCTCCCGCGGCGTCAAGGCGATGGCCAGGGAGCTGGAGATACCGGTGGTTGTGGCAGCCCAGCTCAACCGGGGTCCCGCCGACCGCCCCGGCCACAGGCCACGCATGAGTGACCTGCGGGAATCCGGCGCTATCGAGCAGGACGCAGACGTCGTGATGCTCCTGCACAACGAGGATTACTACCACCAGGGCGAGGTGGACTACCAGCAAAACGGCATAACTGAACTGATCATCGCCAAGCAGCGAAACGGCCCGACGGGCACCGTGCCGCTGACGTTCCTCAAGGAATATACCCGTTTCGAGTCGGCCGCAATCGGCGAGCAGTTCGAGCCCGTGTAGCGCCAACCACGCCGGCAATGCAGTATCAGTAGTGCAATCAAGGGATTATCGAGAGCAGCCACCGGGGAGAGGACTTTCTCGATCTGTCAAAAACTGCCTCAAACAATAGTTGACACCGCCATGTGGCGGGGTTACCTTGTGCCGACTTGCCTGGAAGCATAAGGAGGTGCGCTCAGGTGACATGGATGGACGCGGGATGCATCCATGGCCCGGTGTCCGCTGACGGGGCCGGCGAGTTCGAATCGGCGGAGTTGCCGAAAAGTGGTCTGAGAACATGAAGCGCCTCCTGATAACCATAGCAATTCTGGCCGTATGCGTCGGCCCGACGTTGGCCGATGTCGGCGACGATCAGGCGATCGTGGCCGACGTCCGGGTGGTCGGCAACGAGCACATGTCCGACGACGCGATCCTCCACTACGTCAAAACTCGCGTGGGCAAGCGCTACAACGAGGACGTCCTCAAGGCCGACGAGGTGCGGCTCCTGGAGACCGGGCGATTCAGTGACGTCACCATCAATCGCACGATGACCAGCGAGGGCGTGGTGGTCACTTTCGAGGTGGCGGAGCGCCCGACCATCGGCAGCGTTCACTTCACCAACAACAAGGGAATCGACGAGAAAAAGCTCCGTCGGGCGCTGCCTTACGACATGGGCGACCCGCTCAGCGATTTCACCGTCGAGGCCAATCGCAAGGCGATTATTCAGCTTTACAAGGACGAAGGCTATCAATTCGTCGAGGTCACCGAGACCGTCGAGCACCGCCAGGTCGTCTACAACATCGTGGAGGGCCCGCGCGTCCGCGTCGGCAAGGTCGTCTTTGAGGGCAACACCCATTTCAGGAGGTGGACGCTCAAGAATAAAATCGGCACGCACAGGGCGTGGTGGCCTTTCATATCCGGGCCTCTCGATCTCGAACAGGTCGAGCGCGACGTGAACACGCTGCGGAGCATGTATCGCGACGAGGGCTTCCTCGGGGCCGAGGTCAGCCATCGCCTGGAATACAATGACGACAAGTCGAAGGTAATGGTCGTATTCGTCATTGCCCAGCATGATCGCTACCGCGTCAACCGGGTCGTTTTCGAGGGCAACACGACCTTTGGGGACGCGGACCTGGCGAGACGAATCACGCTGGCCCAGCGGCGGTTCATAGTCGCCTTGCAGCTTCGCCAGGACACCAAATCGCTCGTCAGCACCTACGGCGAGGTGGGCTACATCATGGCGGACATCGAGCCGAAGATCGTCTACCTGGACCCGGCCCTTCCGCCGCCGCCCTGGGCGGCCGGCCTGACGGGTGAGGCGGCGCTGGTGGACGTCGTGTTCCACATAACCGAGCGCGACCAGTACCACATCGGCGACGTCATCATTCGGGGCAACAGCGTCACTCAGGAGCGCGTCATTCGCCGCGAGCTAAAGTTCTACCCGGAGCACCTGTACAACACCGTCGCGGTAGATCGTTCGAAGAGAGGGCTGGAAGAGACCCGGCTGTTCAACTCCGTGGAAATCGATCCGATCGGCAACGAGCCCGGGAGGCGCGACGTGCTGGTAACCCTCACCGAGGCCCGGACCGCCGAGTTCCTCGTCGGCGTGGGCGCGAGCAGCCAGTCCGGCCTGCTGGGCAACATCTCCTTCACTCAGCGGAACTTCGACATAAAAGGCTGGCGGCGCAGGGACGGGGGCGGCCAGAGATTCAAGGGCGCCGGTCAGCGGTTCTCCATCGTCGCCGAGCCGGGCACGGAACTCATGCGATTCAAGGTCGAGTGGTTCGAGCCGTATATGTTCGACCTGCCGTACTCCCTCGGCGTCAAGGCGTATCTGTTCGAGCGCGGGCGGGACACATACGACGAGCGGCGATATGGGCCTGTCGTCAGCGTGGGCCATCGCTTCCGCAACCGGTGGTACGGCGAGCTGGCCGCACGAATCGAGGGCATCGACATACGCGACCTCGACAGCGACGCCCCGCCGGAAGTCGTTGCCGACCAGGGCAACCATTGGGTGACCGGGCTGAAAGCCTCGCTGATCAAGGACCGCACTGACAGCCGATGGATGCCCACCAGGGGCGACCGGATCAACCTGAGCTTCGAGCAGGTCGTGGGCGACTTCAACTTCGGCAGAATCGAGGGCACATACCGCTGGTACCGCACGTTATGGGTCGATGCGATGGACCGATCACACTACATCGCCACCAAGTTCCACGCCGGGCAGATCGTTGGCGACGCGCCGGTGTTCGAGAAGTTCTACGGCGGTGGGATCGGTTCGATTCGCGGCTTCGAATACCGCGGGGTCAGCCCGCGCTCGGTGGGCACGAGCGACCGCATCGGCGGCGACTTCATCATGCTGGCCGGCGCGGAGTACAACTTCCCGCTGTACGGCGAAATA
>DAOVQV010000179.1 GCA_030628445.1 Phycisphaerae bacterium
CTGGAAGCCCCCGGCGATCACGTCTTCTACATCGAGCCTGCCCCCTACTGGGAACCGGCCGAGGGTAAGATGATCGTCCACTACACCAAGGTCGTGGTGAACGCCTTCGGCGACGAGCAGGGCTGGGATCAGATGGTCGGTTTCCCCGTGGAGATCGACCCGCTGGTCCGCCCGTATGGACTGTGGACGGGGAACCTGTTTCGGGGCATCGTCAAGAAGAACGGCAAGCCGGTCCCGTTCGCCGAGATCGAAGTGGAATACTGGAATGTCGGCGCCAAGGTGCGAGCCCCGGGCGATCCGTTCATCACACAAGTCATCAAGGCGGACCCCAACGGCGTGTTCGCCTACGCCCTCCCGAAGGCCGGGTGGTGGGGCTTTGCCGCCCTGATCGACGGCGAGAACAAAATGAAGAACCCCCAAGGCGCCGAAGTTGACGTGGAACTGGGAGCACTGATCTGGGTCAAGTGCGTGGACATGAAGTAAGAGCCTATTCGGATAGGCTCTAAATGCACAGATATGCACATTCCTGACGGTATACTATCGGGCCCGGTTATCGGCGCGACGTGTCTGCTGGGCGCGGCGGGAGTACTCGTCGGGCTCAGAAGGCTCGACTTCAGCAAGATTCCCCGCGCCGGGATACTGGCGTCGGCGTTTTTCGTCGCCTCGTTGATTCACGTGCCCATCGGTGTCTCCAGCACACACCTGCTGCTGTGCGGGCTGATGGGGTTCTTTCTCGGGTGGGCGGCGTTTCCGGCGCTGGCGGTGGCCTTGCTGCTGCAGGCGATCCTGTTTGGGTTCGGCGGGCTGACATCCCTGGGGGCCAACGTGCTCGCCATGGGTGTCCCGGCAGTTGTCTGCTACTACCTGTTTGGGGTGCGTCTGGGCCCGGCGATGGCGGGAAGGACTGTGTTCTGGCTGGGGTTTGTGGGCGGTGCGTTAAGCGTTGTACTGGCGACCGTCGTGGCGGGTATTACGCTCTATGCAACCGGCCGGGAATTCCTCGCCGCCGCAGGCGCCATACTGGTCGGTCATATCCCGGTGGTGGTTATCGAAGGTTTCGTAACAGGCTCTGCCGTCGCCTTCGTCCACAAGGTCCGCCCGGAACTGCTCGCCTGTCCGCTGCCGACATCACCACCGAAGGAGCACCCGGATGCATAGGGTATCTACGCCGCCCGCCGCATTTTGCCTCACCCTGCTGACAGCGGTCTGTCTGCTGATGCAGACAAACACCGCTTACGCACACAAGCTGGGACTGTTCGCAACGGCCGAAGGCGCGAACATCCGCGGATACGCCTACTTCTCCGGCGGCGCCAGGCCGCGAAACGTCACGATTGAGATCTGCGGCCCCGCCGGTCAGAAGCTCGCCCAGGTGAAGACGAATGAGAAAGGCGAGTTTGTGTTTGCGGCAAAGCATAAGTGCGACCACGTCCTGATCGTCCGGACGGCTGATGGGCATCAGGGACGATTTATTGTAAAGGCCGACGAGCTTCCCGACAATCTGCCCGTCCTCCCCGACACCGCTGAGGCGCCAATGACGTACCCCGGCGGTCGTCAGATCGCCGGCGCAGAACGCAAACGAACCATCATAGAGCTACCCTCCGGAACAGATCGCCACGAGCCGGCGACAGCGACCGAAATCCGCAACGCCGTCGCGGAGGCGGTCAGCAAACAGATCCGGCCGCTCCGCGAGCAACTGGACAAGGCCCAGGCCCAGGTGCGACTCCATGATATTCTCGGAGGAATCGGTTACATCGTCGGGATTGCAGGGATCGCGTTTTACCTGCTCGCCGTGCGCAAGTTGCGAAAGGACACCCGCTCGTCCGGGCCGCCCACACCATAGAGCAGTCACTCAGCGAACGTGAGCATGATTATCTTCGAAGCGACAAATGGATCGCTGATTCATCGGATCGACCCGCGGGTTCGGGTCGCCGCGGCCTGTGCGTTCGCAGCCGTGGTCTGCTTATCCCACCGTCTCGTGGCGCTTGAGATAGCCCTGGCGGCCGCGCTGGGTCTGGTCGTTCTTGGGCGTCTCAGCATCGTTAGCATCCTGGGCCGGATCAAGGCGCTCAATCTCTTCATCCTGGTGATCGTGCTGCTCCTGCCTTTGTTTATTCCGGGCGAACCCGCCATACGAATCAGCGGGCTGACCTGGACCCGAGAAGGTCTGCACCGGGCGGGGCTCATCGCGCTGCGGGCCAACATCATCATGCTCGCGATGATCTGTCTGCTGGCGACTATGGAACCGGCGCACCTTGGGTTTGCGTTGCGCAAGTTGGGGGTCCCCGAGAAGCTGACGCACGTTCTTCTTTTCATGATCCGTTACGTTGAGCTGTTTCACCAGGAATACCACCGGCTGAGGGATGCTTTGCGGCTCAGGGCGTTTCGGCCGGCCTGCAATCGACACACGTTTCGGACGTTCGGTTACATCGTCGGCTTGCTATTGGTCAGAAGCATGGACCGGGCCCAGAGGGTGCTGGACGCGATGAAGTGCCGAGGCTTCCACGGCCGCCTTTATGTCCTGGCGCCGTTCAGGTTCACCCCCGCCGATGCCGCATTCGCCTTACTTGCCGCGGGGTTGGTAATCCTGCTAAGTTGGATCCAGTTGCGATGAACGAGCCCCTGATACAATTACGTGGCGTGCAATTCTCATATTCGCCCGAGGCGCCGGTCCTTGACGGCGTGGATCTTTCGCTTCGCCCCTGGGAGCGAATCGGGCTTATCGGTCCGATCGGGTGCGGGAAAACTACGCTGCTGCACCTGGTGGTGGGCTTGCTTGCACCGACGGCGGGGACGGTCTGGGCCTTCGGAAAGACGCGCACCGGCGAGTCCGACTTCCGCGAAGTGCGACTCCGAGCGGGCCTGGTCTTTCAATACGCCGACGATCAACTGTTCTGCCCCACCGTCATCGAGGACGTCGCATTCGGCCCGCTGAACCTGGGCAAGACCGCCGACGAGGCGCGGTCGATCGCTCACGAAACGCTTCAGCTTGTGGGAATGGGCGGGTTTGAAGAACGCATCACCTACAGGCTTTCGGGGGGCCAGAAGCGACTGGTGTCGCTCGCGACGGTGCTGGCGATGCACCCCGACGTGTTGCTCCTGGACGAACCGACCAGCGCCCTGGACGCGGAATCGAAAACCCGCGTCGGCGACATCCTCCGCCGGCTCAACCTGGCGATGATCATCGTCAGCCATGAACACGACTTCGTTAGAGACCTAACGACGCGGATCGTGAACATGAACGGCGGGAGGCTGATCGAAGAAAGCTAACCGTCAAATCGCAATATGTCCGGGCACGAAGGTTGGATGAGTCTGCAACCAGTTGGGTATCAGCGAGCAGACGTATTATCGTTGGCGGACGAAGTACGGCAGTGTGGCTGCGGAGATCGCCTCAACATCACCCACCTTGAGATTCGCGCCACGGTGGTCGTGGGCGCGAGTTCATCTGGGAAATCTCGGTCCACGGGCCAGGCAGAACGGAAGGTATCTTCAGCCCTTGAAGATTCTCACTTTTTATCATTGAAAACCGACTTGGGGAACTGGAAACTACACCGGTTGGGTTAGGGGTCATCATTTCTGTCGTAAGTGTCCTCGTTGTTCCTGTGGAGGAGGTTTGCGCTGGTAGAGAGTAGAGAAAGGACCGGCCGACGGAAAGGAGAGTCAATGGCTTGGAACCCCACAGTGGTATTCGTGTCCTCGCGCGGAGCGTCTCCGCGCCGAGGGAAGTCGCGACATTTCACTGAAAGGACAGACTCATGCCAACAAAACCAACTTTGGCGCTGGTCGGTCTCGTCAGCATGCTGATGGTCGGCGCGCCGGCGGCCTGGGCGGTCTACTCGCCTCCGGTCGGCATTCCGGCCCCGCCGTTCGGGATCGACGAAGCCCACACTATGTACGACGACGCAACGTACGATTTCGGCACCGGCCCCGTGCCATATCCCGACGCCGGCAACGGGCCGTACACGCACTACGTCGACAACACCGACCCCAACGCCACGAATACGGACAATCCGTATGGATCTCCCGAGAAGCCGCGGGTGGACATATTCAACGGCAACAGCATAACGCTGGCCGCCGGGTCCGTCGTGGAGA
>DAOVQV010000044.1 GCA_030628445.1 Phycisphaerae bacterium
CGAGGAGGTATGTTTAGCTCCCGGCGGGTTGTGCGCGCCGTCGATGGTGTGGATATTCGGATACGGCGCGGTAAGACACTCGGGCTGGTCGGGGAGAGCGGGTCGGGTAAGACGACGGTCGGCCGGACGCTCCTGCGTCTGATACCCGCCACGGCCGGGAAAGTCATCTTCGACGGGCGGGACGTCTTTTCGCTGTCCAGCGGGGCGCTGCGTGCGCTGCGGCGCCGAATGCAGATCATCTTTCAGGATCCGGTCGGGTCGCTCAACCCGCGGATGACGGTTGGCAACATCATCGCCGAGCCGCTCAAGATCCACACCGCCCTTTCACGACGCCGGCGCCGCCGGCGCGTCGATGAGCTGCTGGGCCGCGTCGGGCTGCCGCTCCAGGCCGCTTCCCGCTACCCGCATGAGTTCTCCGGGGGGCAACGCCAGAGGATCGGGATCGCCCGGGCGCTGGGGTCGAACCCGGACTTCATCGTCTGCGACGAACCCGTAAGTGCCCTGGACGTCTCCATCCAGGCACAGATTCTGAATCTTCTCAACGATCTGCAGCAAGAATTGGACCTGACATATCTGTTCATCGCGCACAACCTGGCCGTTGTGGAGCATTTCGCCGACGACGTGGCGGTGATGTATCTGGGCCGGATCGTCGAACGGGCCGGCAGTGAGGCCCTATACGCCAAGCCGATCCACCCGTATACGCAATCGCTGCTGTCGGCCGTGCCGCGACCCGACCCGAAGAGGCGCACGGAACCGGCCGGTCTGGGCGGCGAGATGCCCTCGCCCATCAAACCCCCCAGCGGGTGTCCCTTCCATCCGCGCTGCCCGCTGACGCGCGAACTTGCCGTACAACTGCCCCCCAACGAGACACAAACCATCACAAGCGAAGGTCAGCCCGTGCGCATCGTGGGCCGCTGCGCTCGGGAGGTCCCGCAACTGTTACCATGTCCTGACGATCCGGCCCACCATCACGCCTGCCTGCTGCGACGGCAGTAGAGCACTTTAGGATTCAGATGTCGTATTCAGGCGTCGGCGAGGACGACCCTGGCAAGGAGGCCGAAGCAGGTCCCGTCGGGATCGATGCAGGCCGAAGCAGCCAGACGACCCCGCAGCCAGCATGAATGCGACAGATGAAACTTAAATTGCTCGAGCTGCGCGAAAAGCAACTGCATGACATGATGGTGTTCAGTTCCGCGGCTCAACGGCGGCGGATACCGGCGATACGAGACGCGTCCTCATCGAGGACGACGAAGAACTTCCCGTCAACCGGATCGATCCCCGCTGCAGGGAGGTGCTTCTTGTCGGCGGGTTCGTCCGATAGCAGACGTGCGACGGCGTCGGCTTTGTCCCTCCCGGTCACCAGCAGGATAACGTTCCGAGCGGCGTTGATCAGCGGGAACGTAAAGGTCATCCGCCACCGTCCAAGAACCGGAATGAACGCCGCCGAGACGAATTTGTCCTCCTCGGTGAGTATATCGGTATCGGGGAAAAGGCTTGCGGTATGACCTTCCCCGCCCATACCCAGCAGGATCAGGTCGAACTTGGGGATCTCGTGGGGGGCGGTTTGTAGGACCTGGCGTATCGTCCGTTCGTATTCGGCGGCGGCGGCTGGTAGGTCTTCGGCATCGGCCCTCATCGGATGGACGCGGGTCGGGGCGATCGGGAGGTGATCCAGCATCGTCCTTTGAACCATGTTATAGTTGCTTTCGATATGGTCGTGGGGCACATCGCGTTCGTCCCCGAAGAAGACCACTAGTTTGGACCATGGCACTTCGCCGGTGACGGCTGAGTTCGCCAAGCTCTCGTAGAGCGCATGCGGCGTCGTCCCGCCGGCCAGCGCTACGTGACATATGCCCCTCTGATCGACGGCCTCGCAGACAATGGTTTTGAAAAGTTTGGCCGCCTCTTCGGTAGCTTCTTCGGCCGTGTTCTCAACAAGGATGCTTCTCGTGTCTTTGTGTGTTGGCATGATTTCACCGGATTCTATGCTGTTCCTATATCGGATGCCAGCGTTTATATGGATCACCAAACAGCTTATCTGCCTCGGACGGTCCCCACGAGCCGCCCTCATACGTCAGAAGCTCCGGCCGGTTGGTCTTGCTCCAGGCGTCGCGGATGCTATCGACTATGCTCCAGGACGCCTCCAGCTCATCGTTGCGTATGAACAAGGTAGGATCACCGCACAGCGCATCGACAAGCAGGTGCTCGTATGCCTCCGGGGACGCCCACCGGAACGCCGCGCCGTACCTGAAGTCCATCTTTACGGGTCTGAGCAACATCGAGACGCCCGGGACCTTGGCGTCGAAAGTAAGTGAGATTCCTTCATCGGGGTAAATGCGAATGACGAGTTGGTTGGGGCCTCTGGGATCGCAGCCCCACAGCGTGAAGAAGCTCATCGGCTCGCGCCGAAAGACGATCCGCACTTGAGAGGCCTTCTTGGCAAGACGCTTCCCGGTACGTATGTAGAACGGAACGTCCGACCATCGCCAATTGGCTATGAAGAGCTTCAAGGCGACGTAGGTTTCCACCTCGGAGTTCGGGTCCACCCCCTCCTGGGACCTGTAAGCGCCGATACCCTCGGCGCCGGTGTACTGGGCCCGGACGGTCTGCTCGGCGACCTGTCCGGCGCTCAGTGGGCGGATCGCCTCGAGCACCTGGGCCTTTTCGTCCCGGATTCCCTCGGCGTCCATTCGCGAGGGGACTTCCATCGCCACCAGCGCCAGCAGTTGAAGCATGTGGTTCTGAACCATGTCTCGCAGCGCCCCGGCGTTTTCGTAATAGGCTCCGCGCCGCCGGGCCATCCCCTCGCTTTCGGCTGCGGTTATCTGAACGTGATCGACGTACTGGCGATTGAGCAGGGGTTCAAAGATCGCGTTGGCAAAGCGGAAGACGAGAAGGTTCTGTACGGTCTCCTTACCCAGGTAGTGGTCGATCCGATAGATCTGCGATTCATCGAAGAGCTCCAGGAGGTCCTGATCGAGCTTTCTGGCCGACGCCAGGTCATGCCCGAACGGCTTCTCCAGGACGATGCGCACAAAGGCGTCTTTGGAGCCCGCGCGGTTCAGACCGACGCGTTGCAGGTTCTTTGCGATAACGGGGTTCAAATCAGGAGTCGTCGCCAGGTAGAAGACCCGGGCCCCCTCGGCGCCATGAAGCTTATCCAGCTCCTTTATCCGGGATGCAAGCGTTTCGTATTGCTTGGGCTTATCGGCCGTCGTTACGTGATAGTGCCATCTGCCCGCGAACTTGCGCCACGCGGACTCGTCGATCGGCTGGGTCCGAGAGTGTTCCTTGACGGCCTTCAGCATTTCGCTGCGAAACTGCTCGTCGCTGCGAGGTCGCCTTGCGACACCAAGAATCGTGGTGTTCTCGCTCAGCAGGCCCTCAAGGTACAGGTTGTACAGCGCAGGGGCGATTTTCCGCCCCGCAAGGTCGCCCGTGGCGCCGAAGAGCACGAAGACGCACGGCGGGGCGGGCTCAGGCTCCGTCGACGACAGGGAAAACGCTTCCCCTGCGGGGAGTGGCATTGTTGGTCCCTTTCGTCCCTTCCAGGGCGCAGGACATTCTATCTCCGTCGGGGCGGCGCTTCTAGCACCAATCGCACCCGGCCCGGCCGCGGCAAGATGCCGTCGGGGTGAAGATTCGCGCCCTTGCTGCTTGCGTTTGGGTCGGGTCTTTGGCATGAAGCTGTCTGGTGTGGTACAGTCGTCAGCACTTTGAAGGATTTTGTAAGATAAGGAGTTGTATCATGGCCCGGTCAAGAGTCGGACACTCGGATAATCTACCATTCTCTCGCGCGACCTTGCATTCGCCGCAGCTGCCGGGATACACGGGTGAGTCTCTGGCGATGATTTCCTTCCCGCTGGGTGGAATCGGCACCGGGACTATTGGTCTGGGTGGCCGGGGCGAGCTTCGTGACTGGGAGATCTTCAACAGCCCGAATCTGGGCTACCGCCCGCCGTACACCATGCCCTATATCTTCTGCAAGCAGGCCAAACACAAGGTCGCCAAGGTCCTCGAGCGCAAGCTGCTCCCTCCGCACCACAAGAGCCACGGCCTTCCGCCGGGCCAATTCGCCGGACTTCCCAGGTTGGATGAGGCGGTTTTCGTCGGGACCTATCCCGTCGCACGCATCTACTTCCAGGACGGCGATCTGCCCGTCTCCGTTCAGTTGGAGGCGTTCAATCCGATGATCCCGGGGAAGGGCGACGATTCGGCGATTCCCGCCGCGGTTTTGATCTACAGGGTCACCAACACGACGCGAAAGAGCGTGTCCGGTAGCGTTGCAATCAGCATGGCTAACACGGTCGGCCTCGCCGCATCCCGCGATGGGTTGGGGGGAAACGTGAACGCCTACCGCGGCACCGGCGAATTCAGCGGTATCTGGATGACCGGTAAGAAACACCCCAAGGGCAAACCCGGATACGGATCCGAGGCGCTGGTGACCACGGCGAAACGCGTAAGCTACGCCACGGACCTTGACGAGCCCGGGTGGGTCGACAAGGCCCAGAAGCTCTGGGATGACTACGCCGCCGACGGCCGGTTGGACGGGCCTACAACGCCCACGTCGCCCAGCGATGACGGTAAGACCTGCGTGGGCGTGCTGTCGGCCGGGTATAACCTGAAGCCCGGCGCCGCCACGGAGATCGTTTTCATTATCACCTGGAGTTTTCCGACGCGGGTTTCAGGGTGGCATTTCATGCCGGCGAAGCGACCCCGGAAACTAGCCAATCACTACGCCGTAAAGTTCCCGGATGCATGGACCGCCGCCCGCTATGTCGTGAAGAACTTCCGCCGCCTGCGTGAAGAGACGCTCAGATTCGAGCAGACTCTGTTTGACAGCACCCTCCCGGGCGCGGTGCTGGACGCTGTAAGCTCGCAGATGTCCACAATCCGCACCAACACGACGATGTGGCTGGACTCGCCGTCATCCGACCGCGGCGGGCGGATATTCGCCTTCGAGGGTTGCAGTGAGACCGAAGGGTGCTGCCCGATGAACTGCACGCACGTCTGGAACTACGAGCAGTCCATGGCGCATCTGTATCCATCGCTGGAGCGGACCATGCGCGTAACAGACTATGAGGAGAACGTCCATCGCGGCGGGGCGATGGTCTTCCGCACGACGCTGCCGGTGGGCGGGGGTCTGGGCCTGTGGAATGCTGATAAGCCGGCGGCGGACGGTCAGTTCGGCACGGTGGTGAAGGTCCACCGTGAATGGCGGATCAGCGGGGACGACAAGTTTCTCAAGCGTCTCTTCCCGGCGGTGAAGGAATCCATCGAGTTCGCCTGGAAAGGTTTCGCCAAGTGGGACGCCGACCGGGACGGCGTGCTGGAAGGCGTACAGCACAACACTTACGACATCGACTTTTTCGGGGCCAACACGATGTGCGGATCGCTGTATCTGGCGGCCCTGCTTGCCGCAGCGGAAATGGCCGACGCCGTCGGGGATCCCCACACCGCCAAGCAGTTCCGCAAGATATTCGCCTCCGGGTCCGGGAAGTACGACCGGATGCTGTTCAACGGCGAATACTATGTCCAGCGCGTCACCGAGTCGGATCGCCCTTACAGGACGTTTTGGGGTATGAAGATCCCCGCCGGGCGGCCCAAGTACCAGTACGGCCGCGGGTGCCTATCCGATCAACTGCTTGGTCAGTGGACGGCCCATGTCGCGGGGCTGGGTTACGTCTTGCCCCCGGACCACGTCCACAAGGCCCTCCGATCGATCATGCGGTACAACTTCGAGGCGGATCTGTCGGACCACAACAGCGTCCAGCGGACATACGCACTGAACGAGGAGGCGGGGCTGCTCAACTGCACCTGGCCCAAGGGCCGGCGGGAGAAGTACCCCTTCCCTTACAGCGACGAGGTCTGGACCGGCATCGAGTATCAGGTGGCGGCTCACATGATTTACGAGGGCTTCATAGACGAGGGCCTGGCGCTGGTGGCGGCGGTGCGCGACCGCCACGACGGCGTGGCGCGCAACCCGTGGAATGAGTTTGAGTGTGGGGATCACTACGCACGCGCGATGGCAAGCTGGTCGTTGCTGCTGGCGCTTTCGGGTCAGTGGTATGACGGGCGGGTGGGGCGGCTGACCATGAGGCCGGTGATATCCCGGAAGGATTTCGCGTGCATCTTCACGGGTGCCGACGCATACGGGTTGTATTCCCAAACCTTCAAGAACCGGCGGATGAGAATCAAGGTCGAAGGGCGCGGCGGGTCGGTCGCCCTGAAGGGGTTTGATCTGGCCTGGCCGCTGTCGCGGGCGCCGAAGAAGATTCTAGTCCGTGCGAGCCTCAATCGTCGAGCCGTCAAGGTTTCGGCCCAAATGGACGCAGCGCAAATCCAGGTCCTGCTGGGCGGGCGCATCCGGCTGCGCTGCGGTGATGTGCTGGAAGTTGTGCTGCGAGACGGGCGGGCGGGAAGATAGAATGAGTCGACAATGAAGGTCCGACAGGCACAGATCAATGATGCCAAGGCGATCTGCAAGCTGATCAACGACTACGCCGAGCAGGGGAAAATGCTCCACAGATCGCTGGAGAACGTGTACGATTGCTTGCGAGAATTTGCGGTTGCTGAAGATGAGTCCGGAAGCATCGTCGGGTGCGTGGCGGTCGATATCTTCTGGGCGGACCTGGCGGAGATAAAATCGCTGGCAGTGGCGCCGGGGCTGACGGGAGGCGGAATCGGCTCGATGCTTCTAGCGGCCGGGATCGACGATGCACGAGCACTTGGCGTCAAGAGGTTGTTCGCACTGACATGTGAAACGCGGTTCTTCGAGCGCCGTGGATTTGCGAAAATCGACCGCGACACGCTCCCGGAGAAGGTCTGGCGGGAGTGCATCGCATGTCCCAAGGCCGACGCCTGCGATGAGGTCGCTGTGATGCTTAATCTGAATACCGACGCTGCGACCTGATGAGTCGTCTTTTTCGCACTGGAGAAATGACCGAACAAGAGCCTATCCTGCGGCTGGAAGGTGTCCATAAGGCCTTCGACGCCCATGTCGTGCTCGACGGGGTCGATCTTGCCGTAGCTGCGGGTAAGACTACGGTGGTGATCGGGCCTTCGGCGTGCGGTAAGAGTGTGCTTTTGAAGCATTTCGTCGGCCTGCTGAGGCCCGACCGCGGGAAGGTGTTCTTCGGGTCCTATGAGATATCGTCCATGTCCGAGCGCCGGCTCGTCAAGATTCGCCGTCGGATCGGGTTTCTTTTCCAGGGCGGTGCTTTGTTCGATTCGATGACGGTGGCCGACAACGTCCAGTTCCCGCTCGTCGAACACAACGTCGGGACGGCGCTGCAGCGGGTGGGCAGGTGCAAGGACGTCCTGGCCCTGGTGGGCCTGGAGGACGTCATGGACAAGTACCCCGAGGAGCTTTCGGGCGGGCAGAAGAAGCGGGTGGCGCTGGCGAGGGCGATTGCGCTGGACCCGGAGGTGATCCTGTACGACGAGCCGACCACCGGGCTGGATCCGATCCGCGCCGATCTGATCAACGAGCTGATAATCAAACTGCAGGACGCGTTGGCGACGACAGCCGTCGTCGTTACGCACGATATGAGTTCGGCGCGCAAGGTCGGCGATCGTATCGTGATGCTTCACGAGGGGCGGTTCATCGCCGACGCCACGCCGCAATCGCTGGATTCGACCGGCGACGAGGTCGTAGCCCGGTTCGTCGAGGGCAAGGCCAGCCCCGAAGAGCTCGCCGAGCTGGAGACGGGTCGCCTCCTCAAGGGCGAGACTCGCAATAACGATGCGGAGAAAAGCGAATGAACCAGTACAAGCGAAACGTCGCCGTGGGCCTGACCGTGCTCATATCGCTGGGACTTATGGCGGGTATGATCGTGTTGTTCACGGGGCTGCCGGAGGTGTTCCAGGGCGGATACGTGTTGCATATGCATTTCCCGGCGACCGGGAACGCACAGAAAAGCGACCTGGTGCACCTGTCGGGGATTCGCGTCGGGAGGATCACCGATATAGCGTTTACCGACCCGAACGACCCTTCCAGAGGCGTGACGATAACGGCGAGGATCGACGGGGACGTTCGGATACCGGGCAGCGCCGTCGCTTACGTCACCAAGAGCATGGTCGGCCCGTCGTATGTGGAGTTGAAGCCCGACGGACCGCCGCGATACGACCCGAGGACCGGGCGGCTCTGGCGGTTTCTTCCGGCTGACGGGCCTGTGGCCGTCGAAGGGTTTGTCCGGGGTGGGGACCCGATGGAGCAGCTTCGCCCGGCTATGGAATCCCTGGCGAAGGTCGCCGAGAGCGTCAACTCCCTGATCAGCCCACCCGAACCCCTCTCCACGGCGCCCGCGACGCAGATGGCGCCGCGGCGTGAAGGGCTCTCGGAAACAGTCGTCAAGCTGAACCGAACCTTGGACGCCCTGGAGGCGCTGGTTGGTGATGAAAAGATGCGGACCGAACTGAAGACCGCCACGGCCAACCTCGCCGAAGCGACGGAAAAAGCCAAGGATGTCATGGACGCC
>DAOVQV010000090.1 GCA_030628445.1 Phycisphaerae bacterium
CCTAAGAGCCCCTTACAGAATGAACGCTGGGTGCGCCTTATGCCGTTAGGTCCTGACAGTTACTTGGCGGAGACCCTCCAGTGCTGCCCATAGGCGGTGGGGGATTCGGCCTTGGCGATGACGGCCAGCGACACCGCCGACGCCCCGGCCTGCAGCAGCGTCCTGGCGGCTTCGTTGGCGGTGGCGCCGGTGGTGGTAACGTCGTCGATCAGGAGGATTCCGGCACCCTCGACGCTGGGTCTATCTACCACCGAGAAGGCGCCCCGCATGTTCTTGATTCGCTGTGTCCGGGACAGATGTATCTGTGGCGGCGTGTTGCGGACGCGGACGAGTTCGCCCCCGAGGGGAATTCCCAGTTCCCGTGCGACTGTCGCCGCGAGCACCGAAGCGTGGTTGGTCCCGCGAAGGAGTCGACGCCGCCAGTGCATTGGGACGGGCAGGACCAGGTCGAAGGCTTCGCCGTCGGTGGCGGCCGCGACGCCCTGGGCCAGCAACCGCGCCAACCGCCCTCGCAGCCCATAGTGGCGGTAGTATTTTAACTCGCGAATCGCACCGCGCAGCGGTTCTGCATACGGTCCGAGCCTGAAGACGCGGGCGAAACGAGGCAGGACGGTGGGGCACCCGGCACACCCGTCCTCGTAGGGCGGTACGTTAGGGCCCAGTGTGGTCCCGCAGCGCTGGCAGTACGGAAGCGCAACCAGCGACAGCAGCTTGACGTTGCAGTCCGTGCACAGGGCGCCGGTGGAGACGTCGGCCCCGCCACAGGCGGCGCAGACGTCCGGGAGGAACAGGTCCGCCAAGCCGGCCAGTGCGGTTCTCAGTGGCGTTGTCAGATCCGCCATGCGCACGTGCAGCCCTCGAGTGATCAACGGTAATCTCCAGTGTACGTCGGAATCGCGTATGGGCCAAGATGTAAGGGCGGCGGGTTCCACGCAGTAATGGGTAATGGGCAAGGCCGCTTGGCGCCTGTATAATCCGCACGAGCAAGGAGCCGAACGATGCCCAAGACGCGAAAAGAGACAGACTCGATGGGCGAGGTGGCGATCCCGGGCGATGCGTTGTACGGGGCGCAGACGGCGCGGGCGGCGGATAACTTCCCAATATCCGGATGGACCATGCCGGGACAGTTCATCGTCGCGCTGGGTCTGATCAAACAGGCGGCGGCCGCGGGCCACAAAGAGGCCGGCCGTCTTGGCGGGAAGATTGCCGATGCGATTGTCGCCGCGGCCGGCGAGGTCGCCGCCGGTAAGCTGGACGAGCATTTCGTGGTCGACGTCTTCCAGACCGGAAGCGGGACCAGCACGAACATGAACGCCAACGAGGTGATCGCCAACCGGGCCTCCCAACTGCTGGGGGCGAAGGCGGGCGATAAGTCACTCGTCCACCCGAACGATCATGTCAACATGGGCCAGTCGTCAAACGACGTGATCCCCTCGGCGATGCACATCGCGGGCGCTTGTGCGATTCACGACGAACTGGTCCCGTCACTTGAGCAGTTGCGCGATGCGCTGGAGACCAAGGCCAAGAAGTTCGACGGGATCGTCAAGATCGGACGGACTCATCTGAACGACGCCGTTGGGATCCGCCTGGGCCAGGAGTTTTCCGGATACGCAGCTCAAATCGACAGGGCCTTGGATATGCTGGGCCAAGCGGTGGCGGGCCTGTGCGAAGTGGCGATCGGCGGCACGGCCGTCGGGACTGGGCTGAACGCGCCCGAAGGGTTCGCCGTCGAGATCTGCCGGTTCATCTCGGCGAAGACCAAGCTCCCGTTCCGCCAGGCGCCCAACCACTTCGAGGCCCAGGGGGCCAAGGACGCGGTTGTATTTACCTCCGGGGTGCTGCGAACGGCGGGGATTGCGATGGGCAAGATCGCTTCGGACATCCGCCTGCTGGGCTCCGGGCCGCGGTGCGGACTGGGCGAGCTGATCCTACCGGCCCTGCAGCCGGGAAGCTCGATCATGCCCGGTAAGGTCAACCCCGTCATCTGCGAGTCGGTCATTCAGGTCGCCTGTCAGGTCGTCGGGTCTGATGCGGCGATCGTCGCGGGCGCGACCGGCGGGGTCGGGAGCATCCTGGAGCTGAACGTCGCCATGCCGATGATGGCGTGGAATCTGCTGACGGGCGTTAAGCTGCTGGGCAATGCGGCCAGGGCGTTCGCGGAAAAGTGTATCCGCGGGCTGGAGCCCAATGAGGCCCGCTGCCGCCAGCTTGTCGAGAAGTCCCTGGCGATGGTCACGGCCCTTGCCCCGAAAATCGGGTACGACGCCGCCGGACAGATCGCCGAGCAGGCCCACCAGACCGGTAAGACCATCCGCGAGGTTTGCCTGGAGAAAAAGGTCCTCCCGCCCGACGAATTGGACATGCTGCTGGACGCGCGAAAGCAAACGGGCAAGTAGATGCGATCGGTCCAGCGGGTCACGATGTCTGGGGGACTTCCCAGAGCTTTTCGGCTCCGGTCTTGTGGACTGTGTCCTGCTTCGGTATCTTTGTGCTTTCTGCCGCTTGTCTGCGGGCGGGGAGTAGACGGGTAGTGTAGCAGTATGCACACGAAAGCAAGCCAACAGGAGCGGCCGAATGAGCAAACTCAAAGGTTCGGTAATTGGTTTCGGGAATATCGGGCAGAAGCTGACGAGATTCATCAACGAGGAACGTGACGACGCCGAGATTGTCGCGGTTTGCAACCGCGGGGCCGAGCGGCTGGCGGTCGCGCGGGACGAGTTCGGCCTGGACGTCTCGCACGACCCGGCCGACGTTATCTGCCGCGATGACGTGGACTTCGTCATAATCGCCTCGGTCAACGCCGCCCACAAAGACCAGGTGATGATCGCCGCCCGGGCCGAGAAGCACATCTTCTGCGAAAAGCCCATCGCGCTGAGTTATGCAGACGCCATGGAGATGGTCGAGGCCGTCGAGTCGCGCGGGCTGATCACCTGCGTCAACTATTCCCTGCGGTATATCCCCGCCTACATCAAGCTCAAGGAGCTTACCGACGCCGGGACGTTCGGCGATATCCTGTCGCTTTGGATAATCCGCACGCGGGGGTATGGGCTGTACGTCGGCGGCGCGCGCCACAAGGCCGTCACGAAGTTCGCCGAAGCGGGCGGGTGGACCATCCACCACGCCTGCCACGGGATCGACTATCTCTACTGGCTCGGCGGGCGGATCAAGAGGGTCTTCGGTAACACGCACAGCACCGCCCCCGAAGGCGAGGAGATGTGCTGGGGGATGCTCGAGTTTCAAAGCGGTGCCGGCGGGATGGTCGGCGATTCGGTCTCGACCCTGCGCGAGCACCACACGGGTATCATCGGGACCAAGGGATCGGGTGTCCTTTCGGGCCTGGGCGCCGAGGCGGTGCTCAAGATCAAGCCCGAAGGGACGGACCAGGAGGATGAGCCGGAAGTGATCCCGGTCGTTGACCGCAAGATAAAGGGCGGGGGGATGGGCCACTTCCTTGACTGCGTCAAGGAGGGTAAGCCCTCGCCTGCCTCGCTGCGGGAGGCGAGCCACTCGGTCGCGGTGGCCTGTGCGATCCAGCAATCCGCCCGGACCGGCGAGGGGGTCGAGGTTCCCGCCTGAGGCGCTTCGGACAGATAACTCATGACGGCGGAGGCGTAATCCGGTAGGCTGACCGCCTCGGCCCGACCGCCCGGTGGCGATTTCGCCGATTTTGGCGAAGACGCCTGGCCGAGGCGCAAATAAGGAAAACGTTTGTATGCGAATCGCCCTGGTAAGCCCGGTGGCCCGTAACTGCGAAGGTTATCATACGACCGGTTCGCGGATTCCCCAGCTTGGGCTGCAGGTCCTGGCCCGGCTCGTGCCCAAGGACCATGAAGTCGAGATCATCGACGAGGTCTTCGGCACGGGGCAGACGGAGCATCTCCTGGCGACGCGAGGTTACGACCTGGTGGGGATGACGGCCTATACCTCGGGAGCGACGCGGGCGTACGAGTTGGCCGAAACGTGCCGCGATCGGGGCATCCCATGCATCATGGGCGGGCCTCACGCATGGGCCTGCCCCGACGAGGCCGCTAGGTATTTCGACTCGGTGGCGATCGGAGAGTGCGATGAGATCTGGCCCGAGATCATCGCCGACGCCGTCGCGGGAAAACTCCAGCAGCGCTATGAAGGGAAACTGGCGGAGTTGGAGGAGGGATACGGAGCGGCTTACCAGGGGTTGCATCCGATCAACGGGAGGTACGACATTGGCTGCATTCAGACCGCGCGCGGGTGTCCGGTGGGGTGCGATTTCTGCAGCGTGACGTTGTTCAACGGCAGGAAGATTCGCCGCCGGCCCGTCGCGGATATCGTCGAAGAATGGAACAGCACGGACAGGAAATTCCTGTTCGTCGTCGACGACAACTTCTACGGCGTCAGCCGGACACACGCCGAAGAGGCCAAGGAAGTGCTGAGGGGAATCGCCAAGCACGGAACCAAGCGGCTCTGGTTCAGCCAGACGACCATCAACATGGGCGCCGACCCGGAAGGGCTGCGGTTAGCCTACAAAGCGGGGTGTCGCGCAATGCTCGTGGGGTTTGAGTCGTTCAACCCCGAAACCCTCAAGAACTGGCGCAAGCCCCTTAACATCAAGCTGCACGGAGATTATCAAAAGCTCGTAGACGGATTTCACCGGGCCGGAATCGCGGTGTTCGGGTGCTTTGTCATCGGCGCCGATGAGGACACCGAAGATAGCGTAGCACAGACAGCTCTGCGGGCCGTGCAGCTGGGTGTGGACATCATCCAGATTACGAACCTGACGCCCTTACCGGGGACCAAACTGTACGAGCGGTGGCTGGCCGAAGGGCGGATAATCGCGACCGATTACCCCACCGACTGGGAGCGATACACGTTCACCGAAACGGTCTACGCCCCGAAGCGAATGACCGCCCAGCGTCTGGACGAGACGATCTACGAGCTTCGCAAGGCGGCGGCCGAGGAGCCCTGGGTCTGGAAGCGAACCGTCAAGACGTTCCTGCGGACGCGGTCGATCTCGACGGCGCTGTTCGTACACGGGACGAACAGGGGCTGGGCCCGGCTGGCCCGGGGGTTCTTGAAGCGAGACGTTCGGCGGTTCGCACACGTGCGGACCGAAGCGCAGCGGGCCAGAACGCTCCGCCAGGGGTTCGCCTTCCGCTGCGGTAAGCAGCCGGCTGCCCCGTAGTCCGTTCCTTCGGGCGATTCCGTCCCCCACGAAGCAGCACCCTCCCATTGGCGCCTTGGTTTTGCGCTGTTGTCGTGGTGGGGATATTGGATTAGGCTTTCGTGGATGATAGGCCGCGCAATAGGTACCGGCATCTCGGCGGCGAGGGATGCGATCGCCCGCCGGCTCGTCAAGATCGGCGTGAGGCCCAACACCCTTACGCTCATCGGCGTCGCCTTCACGAGCGGAGCCGGGTTTTGTTACGCCGCGGGGGCTTCGCACCGGTTCGCCTGGAGCCTGGCGGCCGGGTCGGATCAGTCGGTGTATCTGCTTTTTGCGGGTCTGCTGCTGTTGCTCGCCTCTGCCTGCGACATGCTTGACGGGGCGGTGGCCCGTATCGGCGGGGCCTCCACTCGTTTCGGGGCCTTCCTGGACAGCACCACCGACCGGTTCAGCGACTTCGCCGTCTACGCCGGAATCGGCGTCCATTACGCATGGGCACGACCGGGGAACGTGACGTTTGTGCTGCTGGCGATGCTGGGGTTCTTCGCCGCCTTCATGATCTCCTACACGCGGGCCCGGGCGGAGGACCTGATCGAACGCTGCCGCGTCGGATACTGGCAGCGGGGGGAGCGGTCCGCTGCGATCCTGATAGCCACGTTCGCCCACAACATCCCCGCATTGCTCGTCCAGCAGGCGTTCTTCCCGCTTCTTACCGCCCTTCGGCGTCTCTTGTACACCAAGGCGGTTATCGAAGGTAGGGGACGCATCACGGACCCCCGCGACGGGGGTCTGTGGGTGAAGATCCGCCTGTGGCGCTGGGCGAGGATGACGATCCCGTATGATCTGGTGACGGGTCTGAACATCGCCTGGCTGATCTTCGCGCGATTTGAGCCTGTTGACGTGATCCGCCGCCTGTGGGGGGCGTAAACTCCCGAAGTTGGCGGCGGAATTCACCCCATCGTTTTGCTCCTCCGCGATGCGCCTGGGCGGTATCCGAATCCTATATTCCCTTATGGAGACAGGATAAAGCCCCCGACAACGGCGTGTTGTCGCAGGAGGGCTGAAGAATGAATACAACCAGCGTACGAACAGCAGTTTGCCCAGAGCACTTAACACCATTCTATAGCGTTTGCTCTGCCTGCGGCGTCGGCTGGGTTCGTCAGGCTGTATCGACAACCCTACGGGGTTGTCTGCTTCGCCTTCCTTCCCAGCCTTGTCCTCGCCTACGAGCAAATCGCTACATTATGTCGTTAACTGCTCTAATCCTAGCTACCTGTGTTGCGGGTTCGGCCTCGGCGAGTCTTATTTACTACACCGCCCAGGGCGATTTGCCGGGTAGCTTTTCTAATCTATACAGCGTCCAGACCGACACGGGCACGATCACCGATCGCGGGATTCTCACCGGTGAG
>DAOVQV010000306.1 GCA_030628445.1 Phycisphaerae bacterium
AAATGTGCGTTTCTCGTCCCACCGTCACGCGGATATTGGCCTCTGGGCGGTGGAAGATTGCCCAGGTCCTCGCGCACGGGCAAGCTCTGGTCATTCAGGGCGGGCCGGTCGTGAGGCCCCCTATGGTTGCTGGTCGGGGTCGATTTGGCGGATTCGGCCGTGGCTACGGCGGACGTGGCCGGCACGGCCATGGACGCGGCAGGTCCATGGAATGAGGAGAGTTTCTATGAAAGTGGCGATTACATCACAGGGTCCGGACATGAACAGTGCGGTCGATCCCCATTTCGGGCGAGCGAAGTGCTTCATTGTCGTGGACACAGAGACGGGCGATTTCGCCGCGCATGACAATTCCCAGAACCTAAATGCGGTTCAAGGTGCCGGGATTCAAGCCGGGCGCAACGTTATCGATCTGGGCGTTGAGGCCGTGATTACCGGAAACGTCGGGCCGAAGGCGTTCGCTACGCTCCAGGCCGGTGGCGTCGAGATCTATATTGGAGCTACAGGCTCTGTTAATGACGCTATTGAACAGCTCAAGGCCGGGACGCTTGAACTCGTCAGCAAGGCAAACGTCGAGGGGCATTGGATATAGGTTCTTGATATGAAAACATTCTTTGATTGCATTCCGTGTTTTGTCCGCCAGTCGCTGGAGGCGGTTCGGATGATAACGCCTGATAAGACGGTCCACGAGCAGTTGCTTCGCCGGGTCCTGCGGGCTCTGGGCGCGATGGACTTGCGTCAATCGCCTCCGGCGATGGCGCAGCGCATCCACCGGCTTATTCGAGAACTGACCGGCGAAAACAACCCGTACCGCGACATGAAGGATCGGTTCAATCGTCTGGCCTTGGACGTTTATCCGAGACTCAAGGACCGCGTTGAGGCTTCGGCCGATTCGCTGGAGATGGCGGTCCGGCTGGCGATTGCGGGCAACGTCATAGATATGGGCGTAAACAATCAGCTCGGCGACGAGGAAGTTTACGAGGCGATTGATCATGCTCTGGACGCGCCGTTTGACGCGGATTTGGCGGCATTTGCCGAAGCGGCTTCGAGTGCAAGGAATATCCTCTACCTTGCGGACAACGCCGGCGAGATCGTCTTCGATAAGCTGCTGATAGAGCAGATCCCGCTGGAGAAGGTGACGGTGGCGGTCAAGGGTTCCCCGATCATAAACGACGCCACAATGGCAGATGCCGAAGCCACTGGCCTGACTGAATTGGTGGAGGTCATCGATAACGGCTCGGATGCGCCGGGGACGATCCTTGAAGACTGCAGCGAGGCTTTTCGACAGCGTTTCGACGAGGCGGACCTGATCATCGCCAAGGGCCAGGGCAACTACGAAACGCTTAGCGATGCGGACAAAGACATCTTTTTCATTCTCAAGGCCAAGTGCCCCGTGATTGCGAGGGACTTGGGCTGTGAGGTCGGAAGTTTGGTCTTGCGAAGATCACGCTACGTCGAAGCGGGTCTCAGGAAGGGCGATAGCTATGCCGGGATTTGACGGAACAGGACCGTTGGGACAAGGCCCGATGACGGGTCGAGCAATGGGCTACTGCGTGCTGAAAACTTCAGATGAATACCCTCGTCCTCCTGCGTTCGGACCGGACGCTTCGCAACGTAGGAGACAAGAAACAGGTACCTTCAGGGAAACAGCGAAGGAGGTGATAACGATGCCAGCAGGTGATGGAACAGGACCGCTTGGATTTGGACCGATGACCGGCCGTGCGGCGGGATACTGCGCCGGCTATCCGGTACCTGGTTACATGAATCCAGCAGCGGGCAGAGGCTTTGGAGCCCGCCCCTTCGTCGGGGCCTATGGCCCGACGCCGTACGCGCAGGGGATCATGCCCTACGGCTATGGTGCGGGTTACGCCCCCGCTTGGGGTCGGGGATTCGGAAGGTTCGGCCGAGGGTTTGGGCGCGGCCGGGGTTTGGGCTTTGGCCGGGGTCGCGGTCGAGGCCGTTGGTAATCCAGGCTGCAAACCAGATTGGATTGGCAACACCGAGTATCGCGCGACCCAGAGAGGAGTTGAAAAATGCCACGAGGTGATGGAACAGGCCCGCCGCAAGGTGGCGGGCAAGGACGTGGACGAATGGGTGGACCCAAGGCTGCCGGACCGGGCGGAGGCTGTGTCTGCCCGAGTTGCGGGCACAAGGTGGCCCACGTTGTCGGGCAGCCATGCAATCAAAAGGCTTGCCCTAAGTGCGGAACGACAATGACCAGAGGTTAACCAACAAGTGTAAGGAGAATTACTATGCCACGTGGAGATGGAACAGGCCCGGCCGGAATGGGCCCGATGACAGGACGCGCAGCAGGTTACTGCGCTGGGTATCCGGTTCCCGGATTTATGAATCCTATTGGTGGACGAGGGTACTGGGGATGGGGCCGCGGCGGCGGTGGCGGCGGTTGGGGCCGGCGTAACTGGTTCTACGCAACCGGCATGCCCGGCTGGCAGCGAGCAGCCATGGGCGTACCC
>DAOVQV010000036.1 GCA_030628445.1 Phycisphaerae bacterium
AAGGCGACCTGGCTGGCCGACTGGCAAGCGGACAGAGAGACCTGGTTGGTCAGTATCTCCTTGGGGGGCCCGGCCCAGCTGTATTCCCCATTCGTCGACGACGAGCCGTCGCGTCGCGACGAGTGGAAGATCGACCAGTGCGTCATGCCCCCCGACGTCGTCCGCAGGGCCGAGAAGATCAACCTGACGGATCTGTATGACCGGGCCGAGGCCGTCACGGCCAATGAACATATTCTGAATCAGATAAAGCATTTGAAGCAGTCGCGGGTTCCCAAGCTGATCGGGGGGGTAACTGCGGAGATTCACAGTCGCCCGGCGTACTGCTTGAGCTGTTTTCTGCTGGTGGCGATGGGCGCGGCGCTGGGATTGATCTTCCGTGGGGGGCAGATGATAAGCGCTTTCGCCCTTTCTGTCGTCCCGGCGGCGGTGGTTATCATTATGGTCCTGATGGGCAAGGAGATGGTCTCGAACCCCGATTCGCCCAGGGCGGTTGGACTGATGGCGATCTGGGGGGGCAACTTGATGCTGCTGATAGCCGACTCGCTTGTGTACTTGTATTTGATGCGAAAATGACACCCCCATGATAAAGAGGCTGGATAGATACATAATCCGGAGCTTTTTGACCAGCGCACTGCTGTGGTTCATTATCTTCATGTCGCTGAGGGTGGTGGTGGACCTGTTCATCAACATGGATGAGTTCACCGAAGGCGACAAGGGTGTGGCCCAGCTTCTCAAGGATATTTGGGTCTTCTACAGCTATCAACCCCTCGTGTACGTGATCGAGATGGGCGGGCTTATCATTGTTGCTTCGGCCGCCTTCTCACTGGCCCGGATGAACCACACCAACGAGCTGACGGCGATGCTGGCCTCGGGCGTGAGCCTATACCGCGTGATCTGGCCCGTAATCCTCTGCGCGATGCTTCTGGGCGGGGTGGTCATCGTGGATCAGGAGCTGCTCGTCCCGCGCGTGGCGGATAAGCTCGTGCGGGCTCGCGACGACGTTCGCGGGCTGAAGATTTTTTCCGTCCCGTTGATTACCGACGGGTCCAACACCGCCTGGCACGCCGCTTCGTTCCAACCGGCGAAGGGCCAACATCGCCTGATTCGACCGATTATCCTGGTACGCGACGAGGAGTTTCAACTGATAGCGCCGATCTTCGGTCGCAGCGCCCGCCCGGCCGCGGTAGAGGGGGTCAGAGGGTGGATTATCGAACAGGCCGTGTTCGCACAGATCCATCAGAGCGGGAGGCCTTGGCCTCACATCCCGGACACCGAACGCGTCTTCAGCACGGTGGGACCGGGCGAGATACTCAGACGCGCGGGCGGATCGCCCGAGGCCGCCGATGTATCCTCCGTCGAATCCGTGGATGCCGCGGACGAGACGTACGGGCTGCGAATAGTCGCCGATAGGTTCATCCCCGATCCGTTCGTCCCGGGCGCCGAAAGGGGCGGGAAGCTTATCGACCCGAAATTCGCCTTCAAGACACACGGCGGACGGACGCTCGGTATTTTTGTCGCCCCCTCGGCCGACTGGGTGGTGCCCGGCGCCGAGTTCGGCGGGTACTGGAAGCTGACCGAAGGCGAGCTGTTCTATCCGTCGGACCTCACGCCGCAGGACATCATCCTTCGCCGCTCCAGCGGCTGGTTGGACTTTATGTCCGCATCACAGTTGACTTCGTTGTTGCGCCTGCGGCGGCTTCCCGATCCGCAGTCGGTGCAGATGACCCGGCACATCCGCTATACCGACCCGATAAACAATCTGATCATGCTGCTTCTGGGCCTCCCGTTCATCGTGTCGCGCGAGCGGAACATAAAGACGTCGGCGGGGCTGTGCCTGCTGGTGGTGGCGAGTTTCTATGCGTTCATCTACCTTTGTCGATACATCGGGTTGGCCCCGGCGCTGTCGGCCTGGATGCCGATACTGATTTTCGGCGGCGTGGCGGCCGTGATGCTCGACTCGATCAAGACGTAAGAATAGACGCGCCGGTGGTGGGGGCGGATGGTTTCGGCATGCAGGTGGCGGGCTTGCTCAAGTGATGCGTGCTGTGGGATTTGCGCAATAATCAAGGCCGGATGCCTGTTGGGGCAACCCGGCCTTTCTCCTCCCCATGCAAGCTTTATAACGAAGGGCGGCGTCTGATTGTCGTATCGGACAATCGAATGGGCGACTGATACAGTGACGTGCCTTTTTCAAAAACGCGGGCAAAAAATAAGGTGAAAACTGAAAGCTGAGAAAAAAGAAGCACAGTATCTTCCATCGCGTCTTTCGTTTCAGTTTTCAGCTCTCTTTTTTCGCCGGTTCCAGGTCCGCCAGCGGGATTTCCATCTCGAAGATCCCGGACTGGACCAGTGCGTTATCCTTGTGCGCGTTGAGACGGATCAGTGTGGCGCGTTTGTTGAACGGGACGACGAAGACCTGCTCGCCGGGTCGGGTCTCCAAGAGGGCCTTGCGGTTAGCCTTGGCGGCGGCGGAGTCGCGGCCGCGACGGGCTATCGGCCGCAGGGGCGGGGCCGGTCGCGCCTTGCGAGGCTGCGCCGCATGCTTAACGTCCCGCGCGAACGGTCCCGTCTGCGGGAAAAGGTCCTGGATGGAAAGCTTCATCTGCCCCTTCGCCGTGGCGACGGTCGCCCGCAGGCCCGGCAGATCGACCGTCACGACCTTACCGGTCCCCGGTCTGCGTGCGATTGGCACCTCATCGCCCACCTTCACCCGCCCGATCGCCGCTAACCAGGTGTCGAACTGGCGAGCACGCTGGTTTTGTTGTTGGACGCTGAGGTGAAGCCCTTGGCGGAGCCTGGCGGCTTCGGCGCGGGCTTGTTCCGTGCTGCGGGCCTGGTCGAGGATGTCCTTGCGGAGCGTGTCGATCTGCTCGCGCACCGCGTCCTGCCCGAGGTCCGGTATCAGCTCGCTCAAGGGCACCTCCACTTGGAGGGGCCCGGCACCGACGATGGCCTTTTGCTTGTGCAGCTCAAGACGCACCAACGTGCCCGTCTTCCCCAGTGAAGGGACGAACACCTCGTCGCCGCTCTTGAGCCTGCCCAGTTCCGCCAACCACGTCTGGAACTGCTCCTGCAGGTCGTGCAGATCCGCCAGCTTGGCCTCGTACATCTGCTGCTGCGTCTGTGCGGTGAGGTGGGCCTCCTGGGCCTCGGCGCGAGCGTGCTCGGCGGTCTGGCGTGCGACGCTGGTCGCCTGGATCGCCTTGCGGAACTGCTTGCCCTGTCCGCTCATGTGCCTCCGGGCGGCGGTGGTCAGGCGCTTGGGCATTCCCAGGTGCTGGGCGACGGTAATGGCGTGCGATTCGCCCGGAGTCCCGATCCGAAGATGGTACGTCGGCGAAAGCGTTTTGGTGTTGAACTCGACCGAGGCGTTATCCACGCGGTCGTGGTTGTAGGCGTAGGCCTTCAGGACGCCCAGGTGCGTGGTGATCGCGCCGAGGCATCCTATCCGCAGCAGTTCGTCGAGCACGGCCTGGCCGATGGCGCCGCCTTCTTCGGGGTCGGTCCCCGCGCCCAGTTCATCCAGCAGGACCAGCGAGGACTTGTCGGCCTTGTGAAGGATGTATTTGATCCGCTTGATGTGGGCCCCGAACGTGCTGAGCGACTGCTGCAGCGACTGCTCGTCGCCGACGTCGATGAATACGTCGCGGAAGACCGGCATGGCGGCGCCGCGCCGCGCCGGGATGAACATACCGCTTTGGCCCATCACGACCAGCAGCGCCAGCGTCTTTAAGGTAACGGTCTTACCGCCCGTGTTGGAGCCCGTCACCACCAGCAGGTCGAAATCCGAGCCCAGGCGGATGTCGATCGGAACCACGGGGTGTCGGCGGGCGGGCGCGACGCCGGCCTTTTCCTGGTTGTACGCCTGCTCGATCAGCAGCGGATGGCGGGCGGCGGCGAATTGGAAGCTGCTGCGCTCCGCGACCTGCGGGCGCGTCATCTCGAACTGGTAGGCGTATTGGGCCTTGGCCGAGATCATGTCCACCTGCGCCAGTGTCCGCAGGGCGGCCCGGATATCATCGCCACGCCCGGTCAGGCGAACGGCGAGCTGGTTCAACAGCCGTTCGATCTCCCGCCGCTCGTCGTCGCGAAGGTCCGCCAGGCGGTTGTTCAGCTCCACGGACTCATCCGGCTCGACGAAGACGGTCGCGCCGGTGTTGGACGCCCGGTGGACCACCCCCGGGAGCCGCCCACGGTTCGTCGCCTTGACGGGCAGGACGTATCGGTCCCCGTGAAGCGTCACGTTCGCATCTTGCAGCAGCTTTGCGACCTCGGGCTTTTTCAGGTACCCGTAGATCACGTCGTGGATGCGCTGGGTCAGCTCGCGCATCCGGCTGCGGATCTTGTCCAGGCGCTGCGACGCGTCGTCCAGGATGCCCCCGTCGGGCGCGACGACAGAGCGGATGGCCCCGACCTCGCCCTGGAAGTTCCCGATCCCCCCGGCCAACTCGATCAATAGCTCCAGTTGCTCCGGTAGGGCGGTCAGGTACCTTCTGATATTCGCGGCCGCTTCCAGCAGCGACGCGATCGCCGCGAAGTCCTCTCCGCTGCCCGCCCCGCCGGGTGTGCAGCGGGTAAGGGCAGGCGCGATATCCGTCGCACCGGCGAGCGGCGGTAAGCCCGCCTGCGTGATCGCCGCGACCATCTGTTCGGTCTGGTCCAACCAACGGTTGATTGTCTCGGGGGTGCGGGACGGGCCGATCCGCGCGCAAAGCGATTTACCCACAGTGGTGCTGCACAGACGCCCCAGGATGCGACGAATCGCGTCGAACTCGATCTTCTTGAGTGTGAAGTGATCCACTGCCCAATGCCCTATCTGCTAAGCCCCATTATACCGCCTCCTGCCGCAAGCGGGGGCAAAACAGTGCTGTTCACTACCGTCGCATCGGGACTGGCAAAACCGGGCTGCCGCAGCGGTAGGGCGGGGGCGCCTCACCACCACCTTACCTTGTCCCACTCCATCACGTCGCAGCGGTTGGCCCATTCGTCGTATGCGGCGGCGAGCTGGCGGACCTTGTCGGGATTCTTCGCGGCGAGGTCGTTAAGTTCCGTGCGGTCGGCGTTCATGTCGTACAGCTCCCATCCGCCCGGGTACTTCGAGACGAGCTTCCAGTTGTCGATGCGGAACGCTCGATTCCCCTCGTGCTCCCACCCGAGGTGCCGCCGGCGCGACCACTTTTCACCGCGCAGGACCGGTAAGAGCGATTCGCCCTCGAGGTGTGTTATCTCGCGGCCGTTGTACGATTCGGGATACGCCGCGCCGGTGATGTCCAGGAACGTCGGTAAGATGTCGATGACGTGGCAGATGTCGTGGCGGATCGAGCCCGCTTCGATAACGCCCGGTAAGTAGGCGATCATCGGCGTGGCGATCCCGCCCTCGTGCACCCAGTGCTTGTACAGGCGGAACGGCGAGTTGGAGGCGTTCGCCCACGGCAGCCCGTAGCTCTGGAAGCTCTCCTCCGGGCCGGGCGTGATCTGGGGGATGTTCCCCAGGCGGACCTTATCGCCTTGAGGATGGGTCGAGTACATCGTCTGGTAGCGCCCGTCCTCCTTGAGGAACTCGGCACACCCGCCGTTGTCCGACATGAAGATCACGAGCGTGTTGTCCTCGATCCCCAGTTCGCGCAGCTTGGTCATGATCCGCCCGATGCCTTGATCCATGATGTCGATCTGTGCGGCGTAGACGGCCATGCGGGCGTCTTCCCAGTCCTTGTTCGGGACGTCTTCGAATGGCGGGGCGTCCGGATCGCGCGGCGAGATGGGCCATTTCGGATCGAGAATCCTATCGCCCTTGAGCTTCTCGTGCCGCGCGGTGCGCACGGGGTCCCACCCGGCGGAGTATTTTCCGCGGTACTTTTGGACGACCTCATCGGGCGCGTGCAGCGGCCAGTGCGGCGCGGTGTAGGCGACGTACAGGAAGAACGGCTGCGTCTCGCCGGACGCCCGCTCAATCATCTTGACGGCCTCGTCGCTGATCGCGTCGGTGTAGTAGTACCCCTCGTCGGGCCGGGTCAGCAGGCGGTCGTCGCGGATCAGGGCGAGCGGGTCGTAGTAGTTGGCCGCCCCGGCCAGCGTCCCGTAGTGGTGGAGGAACCCTCGCGTGATCGGCGTGGGGAACCCGTGCGTCCCGGGCCGCCAGCGGTCCATCTCGGCGGGCGGATAGTGCCCACCAACGTGCCACTTACCCGACATCATCGTCGAGTAAGCGTTCACCCGCAGCGCCTCGGCAATGGTAACGCACCGGTCGTTGAGGAATCCCTGGTAGGCGGGGATCTGGTAATTGCCCACCATGAACCCGACGCCGGTCTGGTGGGGCATCAGGCCCGTAAGCAGCGACGCGCGCGTGGGGCAGCAGCGGGCGCAGTTGTACATCTGCGTGAATCGCATCCCGCCGGCGGCGAGGCGATCCAGGTTCGGCGTGTCGATCTCGGCGCCGTAAGGGCCGATGTCGGAGAAGCCCATGTCGTCGACGAGTATCAGGATGATGTTGGGGCGTTGTGTCTTGGCGGCGGGGATGTCTTGGGTCGGCATCAATGTGCTCCTGCTTCTGGCAGATAGAGAATGACGGATGCCCCCATTCTATTGACGTGCGGCGGTGAGTCAAGAACCACCGGGACCCGCTCCTTACCGGTCGCGGGGCGCGGGTGGATATGCGGGTGAATGGTTCGTTCTATCGGCGGTGCTTCAGAAGGGCGGGCAGGGACATCAGCACAAGCAAGATGGTGGCTGGTTCGGGTACGCCTTGGTAGAGGTGCACTCTTCCGTCGCCGGCGCCGATGAGGACATCGGCAAGGCCGTCGCAGTTGAAGTCGGCGATGAACGGGCGGGACCGCGGCGAGTCCGGCAGATCAATCGGGACGCCGGCGGCCTCGACGAGCGAATAACCCGCAAACTCCGGCGACCCGGGCGCGCCCGTATTGGGGTACAGCAGCAACTGGCCCTCACTATTACCGACGAGCAGGTCCAGAAGCGAATCGCCGGTTACGTCCACAAAATCGGGGCTGGATCGCAATGTCGGGACGATCAGCGGGGCGGAGCCGTCGCCCACGACGATCCAGTCAAGAAAATCGGGCGCCGCGTCGGTGCCTTCGTTCAGCAGGACGCGGATCTGCCCGTCCAGCCCGCCCACCAGCAGATCCTTCCGCCCGTCGTCGTTCCAGTCGACCACCGAGGGCGTAGCTCGGGCGCTGAGCTGGATATCGCCCTTGGCCCCGGACGGACCGACCTGAAGGAAAACCCCCGCATCGAACAGCGGGGCCGCGTCGGTGGCGATGTTGCTGTAGAGGCGGACGGTCCCGTCGATCTGGCCGACCAGCAGGTCCTTGCGACCGTCGTCGTCCCAGTAGACAACTCGCGGGAACAGGCCCATGCACCCACAGGCGGGGCAGGCCGCCCCGACGTAGGTCAGGTCCTGAATAAGGTCGCCGGTTTGGGATTGTACGTAGCTGAAAGGGCCGAACTGCGGGTCGAGGCCCGAGCCGATATTGGGGTATACGCGGATGTAAGCATCGTACGATCCGCCCCCGCCGGTACCGACTATCAGGTCCGCCAGCCCATCGTTGTTCCAGTCGGCCAAAGACGGCACGGAGTATCCGGGAACAAACAGGTCGCCCCCGCTCCCCTGGAGAATCTGCTCGGGGCCGAGGTCCAGTTGCGCGGAAGCAACGGCCGCGATCAGCAGGACGGTTGCGTATAGAACAAACCCCCGAAGCGGGCGAGCTAATCCCGTTACGGACATTGAGCTTCTGGCCTCACTTAGAAAACGTCAACAGGCGAGCGATTCCTGTAAACCCCATAGTATATCACCAGTTACGCGATCTGTCAACGTTTTGAGCGCCGCTGCTGGCGCCCCTGCGGGACGTGCGCCGACAATCAGCGGCGGGGAGGGCAGCTCTATTCGGGCGGGCTTTGTGGCGTGCTGCGGTATCTTCCGCCGTCAGTTGCACTTGATACACACAGACTCGGCGCGGTATAAGGAGTCGATGAGTCCCGCCTCGCCTGCGGCGGCGTGGTGGGCCAAGAATGCGAAAGGAACAAGCCATGGTTGCTGCCATTTCGGGTCTTTGGATTATCGTGGCGGTACTGGTCGTGCTGGCGGCCGCGTTGATCGGGATCTACAACGTCTTGGTGCGAAAGCGCATCCGCTGCCAGGAGGCATGGTCTCAGATCGACGTGCAGCTCAAGCGGCGATACGATCTGATTCCCAACCTCGTCGAGGCGGTCAAGGGCTACGCGGCCCACGAGAAGGACACGCTGGAGCGGGTTATCAAGGCCCGCCAGCAGGCGATCGACGCCAGCGGCGTTGTCGATCAGGCCAAGGCGGAGAACTTCCTGACTGGGGCGTTGAGGCAGCTGTTCGCGCTGTCGGAGAGCTACCCGAACCTCAAGGCCAACGAGAACTTCATGCAGCTCCAGGAGGAGCTGACCAGCACGGAGAACCGGATTTCGTTCTCGAGGCAGCATTACAACGACTCGGCGGCTGTTTACAACACCGCTCGCGAGAAGGTCCCCAACAACATCGTCGCCAACTCGTTCGGCTTCAAGAAGCAGGACTACTTCGAGCTGGAAGACGCCGCCGCCCGAGAGGTTCCGAAGGTGAGTTTCTAAGAAGCAGTTGCCGGTTCCCAGGTCCTGGTTCGCAGATCATGGATGCACAATGCCGCCACGCCCAGCCTTAAGTGCAGCGAAGGGCTGGGATTTCCTGACAATCAAGGTGCTGCAACAGAAACCATGCCCGTCGAGACATTCCATACACTCATCACAAAGAACAAGCGGAACAGCTTTCTGCTGATCTTCATATTCGGTCTTTTCTTCGTCGCACTTGGGCTGCTGATCGGGATGGTCTGGGGCGGCGGGGATTGGCGCTTCGGCGCGGTCGTGGCGGGTGTTGCGGCGACGATCGCCTTCCTGTTGACACTTGCAAGCTATTACGGCGGCTCGTCGGCGCTGCTGGGCCTGTCGCAGGCCAAGCAGATACAAAAGCGAGACGACCCGCAGCTTTTCAACGTGGTCGAGGAGATGTGCCTGGCCGCCGGGATGCCGCCACCGAAGGTCTATCTTATCAATGACTCGGCCATGAACGCCTTTGCGACCGGGCGGGACCCCAGGCACGCCACCATCGCTATTACCACGGGCCTGCGGGCGCAGCTGAAGCGTGATGAGCTTCAGGGCGTCATCGCGCACGAGCTGAGCCACATCCGCCACTACGACATCCTGTACGCAACGCTGATGGCCGTGATGGTCGGTGTCCTGGTGATGCTGTGCGACGTGTTCCTGCGCAGCATGTGGTTCGGCGGCGGGCGGCGGTCGCGCAAGCGGTCCGGCGGCGGGGGGGGAGGCGCGCAGGTGATTCTGCTGATCGTTGCGCTGGTTCTGGCGATCATAGCGCCGATCTTGGCGCGCATCATTCACATGGCCCTGTCGCGCCAGCGGGAATACCTCGCCGACGCCGGAAGCATCGCCCTTACGCGCAATCCGGAGGGTCTGGCGTCGGCGCTGGCGAGACTGGGCGGCGATACGGAGGTGCTCGAGGTCGCCAACCGTGCGACGGCGCCGCTGTACATCGTCCATCCGATCAAGAAGTTCGAGGCCCGGGCAAAGGG